>JAGHTM010000109.1 GCA_018065345.1 Candidatus Enterousia merdequi
TGCAGTTTTTGTGATACAACAGATAACAAAAAATGGAGTAAAATTATGGCAACAGTTATCAGATTAGCACGTTATGGTGCAAAAAAACGCCCTTATTATCATGTAGTTGTTACAGATTCTCGTAACGCACGTAATTCTGGTGCAATTTTGGAAACAATTGGTAAATACAACCCAATGTTAGCAAAAGATGACGCAAAACGTGTTATTTTAGATATTGAAAAAGTTAAATCTTGGATGGCAAAAGGAGCAAAACCATCTGACCGTGTTTATAAATTCTTGGTAAATGCTGGTTTGGTTTCTGCAAAACCTGTTCCAACACAAACAAAGAAAAATCAACCTTCTGAAAAAACACAAATGAAAGCAAAAGACAAAGCTGAAAAATTAGCTAAAATCGCAGAAGAAAAAGCCGCTGCTGAAGCTGCTGCAAAAGCTGCCGCTGAAGCACCAGCAGAAGAAACTCCTGTTGAAGAAGCACCTGCTGCTGAAACAACAGAAACTGTTGCTGAATAATAATATTCTTTTTTTGAGCGACAGAACGTAATGTCCTGTCGCTCTTTTAGACTTATCACGGATTAAAATATGAAAAAAGAATACAAAGAACCAATTATTAACACAACATCCATAAAAACGAGTGGATTTTTGTTGTCCTTTTCTGGAAGCTATAATCAAGAAACATATAATTGCCCTATTAAACCACAGATAAGTTGTGATGAATATAATGCAAGCATGCAACGTTGGGAAAATGCGATTGAATATGCTGCAAAAAATAAATTAAACCGCACTTTTCTTACTGGACCTGGTGAAATGTCTTGTCCCAGAAAAACTTGTCCTATATTTGTAGAATGGCAAAATTCTATATTTATAGAATGGCAAAAACAACAAGAACGGGTAAAACAACTAAAACGGGAAGAACAACAAAAAACAAAATAAATGAATATAAACAATAAAATCTTGGTTGGAAAAATTGTTGCGCCTCAAGGAATTCATGGTGAATTTCGCGTGCAAAGTTTTGCTGAAAAACCTGAAGATTTTAAGAATTTTCATATTATATGTGATTCACACGAAAACGACAAATTCAGATTTGTTCGTGTTCTGAAACAAAATGTTATTATTGCAAAATTCGATAATATAAACGACAGAAACACTGCGGAATCTTTACGTGGTACACAACTTTTTATTTTGCGTGAAGATTTACCAAAATTAAAAGAAAATGAATATTATCAATCTGATTTAATTGGCTTTGATGTTATTCGTGACAATAAAATTATTGGTATTGTTGAAGGATTCCAAAACTTTGGTGCTGGCGACATTATTGAATTGGATAACGGTGAAATGATATCTTTCGTTGGTGCAAAAGTAGATATAAACAACAAAACTGTAAAGGTGTTATAAAATGTATGGAGAAACACAAAATTTTCGTATTACATCTAATGGTTGTGGTGGGTTTACAAAACAAGTAATTGGTTTTTCAAAAGGAAATGCACCAAGTGTGGCGGTATGTGATCTTTCACTGTTATATAGAACAAAAACACAGAAAGAAAAATAAATGCACTTTAATATATTGACTGTTTTTCCAGAAATGTTTCCAGGAACTCTTGATAAAGGAGTTGTTGGACGTGCTTTGGATAAAAAAATATGGTCGTATAACACAATCAACATTCGTGATTTTGCTATAAACAATTATGGCAGTGTTGATGACGAACAATTTGGTGGTGGCGCAGGAATGGTTATGCGCCCAGATGTCCTTGGAAACGCAATAGATTCTATTAAAAACAAGGGAAAAATCATTTTCTTTTCACCACGTGGAAAAACTTTAACACAAAAATTAGTGCATGAATACGCAAAATATGATACAATAACCCTGATCTGTGGTAGATACGAAGGTATAGATCAAAGGGTTATCGACGAATATGACATAGAAGAATTGTCTATCGGCGATTATGTTTTATCTGGTGGCGAATTGGCAGCACAAATTTTTGTTGACAGTACGGTTCGCGTGTTAGATAATGTACTTGGTGGCGGTGCAGAAGCCGTCCAAAACGAAAGTTTCGAAATCGGCGGGCTTGAATGGCCATTATACACCCGTCCGTCAGTATGGCGTGGACACAAAGTCCCAGAAGTCCTGCTGTCCGGTCACCATGGCAATATCGAACGGTGGCGGAAACAACAATCGGACGAAATAACAAAAGAACGTCGTCCGGATTTAATAAAGGAAAA
>JAGHTM010000138.1 GCA_018065345.1 Candidatus Enterousia merdequi
GAAGAAACACATACGCTGTTTCCATAAGTTGTGCGCATCAAAACGCATTCTATTTGTTCGCCATCATTTAATTCCAGCAAAAATTTTGTTGTTTGATTGTCTTTACTTTCTAACTTTTTAACTATTTTTAATGGTAATGTTTCTGCAATTTTATTTAATTTATTTCGTAAATCTTCTGGCAAATTTTTCATCACATTAAAATCAGGCGCACCACGATTCAACCATTCACGAATTTGTTTTGCACGAAACCGTGGCAAAGATAAATCTGTCACAAATTTTTCAAGTTCTGCATCTGTTAAATTAAAAAGTATTGTTTTCATAATTTATATCTTTCGTCATTTACAATTATAACTGCTTTGCGACGCAATTGTTTTAATTGTTGATCTGCAATTAATGATGCTTTTTTGAAACTGGCATTTTGTTTTATTATTTCATCAAGGTTTTTGTATTCTTTACCTTTCTTTTCGCTACAAATCAACACCACAGAACCATCTTGGTTTTCAGACCACGTAAGCAAAGGCAAATTTGCAGTCCGTTCACGCATATCAATTGATAATTCATATTGCATAGCCGTAAAACGTTGTGGAACACCACCTAAATCTGCGGCCATTTTTTCAGCCGCATCACAATCTTTTGGTTTAGATAATTTTTTTGAAACATCCTTTGGTATATCAACCAAACGAATCAAAGTTATTTCCAATGGCAACCCATGTTCTTTCGCAATAGATGTTTTTTCTTCTGCTATTTCTTTATCTGTGACTTCTATTGTAGGAACTATTGTACGTGCCATTAAAACTTGCCATGCAATATCAGAACGTATTGCCAAACGCGCCATTGAACGCACAGTTGGACTTAATTCTCCAAGATTCATATTTTTTAATTCTTTGTCAGCATCACTATCTGTTGGTTTTACATTAAAATTCGCCGCATAATTTAATTTTATGTAATCATCTATAATGTTTTGAAACGCTTGTTTTCTATTTGTAGTTGATGTTTTTCCTTGTTTAGCTATCAATTCCGTACGAGCAGTTATATCTGAATCCGTAATTGAATTTCCATTTACAGAACCAACCACAGTTGCCGCAACGGAACAATCTATCATCAAAAACAATCCAATAAACACACTAACTATTTTTTTCATTCTCTTTTCCTTTACTTATCAATAATGTTTTCCATCTATACTTATTCCAAATTTGAATTGGTATGTAGTATTACCAACATATCCCCATCTTACAGAATCATCACGTTGATACCCAAAAGAAAAGAAAAAGCAAGGATGTTCATAAAAAACAGTTCCAGAATGTCTTTGTGTTTCTTTTTCTTCAATATTATAAACAACAGATTCAACAATTCTTATTCTTTTTGTAAGTTTTATACCAGCACCAGCCGATATTTCATGTATATCTTTACTCTTATTAGAAATCATATCTAATGGCTTGGTATCTAATATATGTCCAAGATTAATATAAAAACCATTTTTACCAGCATAAAACGAATTTTCAATATGATTCAAAGTTATATCTTTACGATCTAATCTAAACCGAGAAGCAATCTTGAAATATTTTTGTGCATAAGATACACGTCCCACATAATCAGAAAAACCATTTCTGAAACCATTATCATTAAATTCTTCATTAGTTGTATCTATATCATACGTCTGTCCAAGGAAAACTTCTATTTTATGATTTTTATTAAACGCAGCCCATCTTGCGCCATAATCAATAAAATTACCATTTTCCCATAAATCAAGTCCAGAATATCTATTTTG
>JAGHTM010000036.1 GCA_018065345.1 Candidatus Enterousia merdequi
ATTCTGAATAACAAAAATTTATAGTGTGTTGTTTTTTGCATACAGTGTTGCAAATACGGTGTCAGATTGTATTTCGTTATAAAAGTATTTACGAATTTTTCTGAATATTTGTATTGTTCTTGATGGTTTTCGGTATATGCAGCATTAAGATAAGATTTTTCGTTATACACATAATGATAATATGTCCCCGGAACGGTTAAAACACAATTCGCCATACGCATTGTGTCTGGAATAAATAACATATCTTCAAAAATAAGTCCTTCTGCAAAAATTAAACGATTTTTTTGTAAAAATGATTTCTTAAATAAATATCTCCATACGACGCAATTTGATAAAGCATTTGTTGTAATAAATTTTTCGGTCAAAGATGTAAGTATGTTTTTAGTTTTGTATTCTATTTCATAAAAAGAACCATTTTGCGAAACAACACAGCCTGCAATAATATCTGCAGCGATATTTTTATTGGCCGTTATCATTTTTTCATAATAGTCCAAATCTATATAATCGTCACTGTCCATAAAGTGGACGTAATCGCCAGTTGCGTGAGATATACCGTTGTTTCGTGCAGCAGAAACACCGGCATTTTTTTGGTGAATAATTTTTATTCTTTTGTCGTGTTTAGCGAAACTTTTATAAATTTCACAACTGTGGTCTGTGCTGCCGTCATCAACAATAAGTATTTCTAAATTTTCATAAGTTTGGTGAATTACACTGTTTAGACATTGTGGTAAAAATTTTTCTACGTTATATACTGGTATTATAACAGATATTTTTTGCATCTTTTTCCCCTTTTGTTTTTTATAAAAACGAACCGCCAATCTTAAATGATGGCGGTCAGGGTGTTCAAAGATCATTTAACAGTATGATTCCATTGGTCTTTAGTAATTTCTTACTTGTTTTATAACCAACAGCACCCCGACCATAACCGGGGAAGTAAAAGGCAACTATTGTGCCAGTCTGTTAAAAGGGCTTTGAAACCCTGAACCTTATCCTCACAAGGTTCAATAACAATATACATATATTTTTAATACTTTGCAATTTATAAATTTGTATTGACCAAAATGTAGTATTTTTACTATTATTCGTTTGTTATGAAGAGAGTTTTATATTTTATTTTGTCTTTGACTTTGTTTTGTGGTTTTGTGAATGCTGCAGAATATAAGGCTGTATTGGTTGCAGATATTGATTCTGGTCGTGTTTTATACCAAGAAAATGCGAATGATTCAAATTATCCTGCATCATTAACAAAAATAATGACACTGTATTTAACTTTTGATGCGCTGGAACACAACAGATTGCATTTGGATGATTATTTGATTGTGTCTAATTATGCTGCAAATGCACAACCTGTGAAGTTGGGTCTGCCAGCAGGAAGCAAAATTACAGTAGAAGATGCAATTAAGGCTGTGGCTGTACATTCTGCGAATGATGTTGCGCGTGTGTTGGCTGAAAATTTACAAGGTGGCAAAGAAGGCAATTTTGCAAATTTGATGACCCGGGTTGCAAATGAAATTGGTTTGCAACATACTAATTTTGAAAATTCTTCTGGACTTCCAAATGATGATCATATGTCAACTGCACGTGATATTGCATTGCTTTCAATGGCTGTGTATAAACATTTTCCGCAATATTGGAAATATTTTGGAATTAAATCTTGGACTTATGATGGTAAAACATATACAAACGGTAATAGATTGTTGGGTTCATATCCTGGGTGTGACGGTATGAAAACAGGTTATACAAATAAATCAAAATATTCGTTGGTTGCAACTGCAAAACGTGATGGTCAACATTTAATAGCTGTTGTTTTAGGTGCAGAAAACAAAGATGTTCGTGCAAGTGTTGCTACAAAAATGTTAAATCTTGGGTTTAATAAAACTGGTGCGAATAATGTTTATTCAGAAACAAAATCTGCACCGATAAAACAAAATAATCCTGTTGCTAAATATGCAGCGCCAACACCAAGTCAAAAACAATATTATGCTTCTGGTAATTCTGGTGTTCAATTTGGTGCTTTTTCTTCGTATGATACCGCAAAGAAACACGCATCAAAGGTTAAATCTATTATTGGTATGAATATTGATGTTGAACAAAATAATTCTGGTTTGTATCGTGTTCGTGTTTCGGGATTGTCTGAAAGTGCTGCACAAAACGCGAAAGATATTGCACTTGCAAATGGTATAGATTGTTATATCTTTCATTAAAGAAAAATTATGAATATAAAAATAGAAAAACTTATTAAACAATTTGCGAAATTACCACGTGTTGGCAATCGTGCTGCATCACGCATAGTTATTTCGTTGCTTCAAGATAAAACAGGTCGTGCGATGAATCTGGCAAATGCTTTGATGGACGCTGCGACTAATATTCATCCTTGTTCCGTATGTGGTATGTTGACTGATAATAATATGTGTGAATTTTGTTCTGATATATCGCGTAAAAATGGTCAATTGTGTGTTGTTCGTGATATGTCTGATGTTTTAGTTTTGGAAAAATCTGGTGTGTTTTTTGGAAGATATCATGTATTAGGTGGTAATCTTTCTGGGGTTGATGGAATTACGCCTGATGATTTGAATATTGTAAATATTTCATTACGTATTAAACAAGAAGATATCAAAGAGATAATATTTGCTTTGCCAAATACAGTAGAAGGTAAAACAACACAACAATATATTATGTCTTCTATTGGTGATACAGATGTTTCTTTTTCTGAATTGGCATCCGGTGTTCCTTTGGGTGGTGATTTAGATTACATAGACGATGGGACTTTGACTTTGGCATTCGGGGGGCGTAAAAAATTATGACGGATAAAATTGCAAATTTGCCTCCTGTGTCAGAAATGATGCGTGAAAGTGGTCTGGAACCTAAAAAACAATTTGGGCAAAACTTTTTATTTGATTTGAATTTGACTGGTCGTATTGCACGAAGTATTCCAGACATTGAAAAAACAACTGTTTTAGAAGTTGGGCCTGGGCCTGGTGGTTTAACTCGTGCTATTTTGATGGCTGGTGCAAAACAAGTTATTGCTGTGGAAAAAGATAAAACAACATCACCAATTTTAACAAAAATAATAGATGCTTCGGACGGTAGATTAAATGTGATTTTTGGTGATGCTTTGAAAGTAGATTTGTCTGATTTGGATAAATCTGGATACAGTGTTTGTTCAAATTTGCCATATAATGTTGGAACAGAATTATTGATTGGCTGGTTACATAAAATAGCAAATGGTGCAAATATAAAATCTTTGACTTTGATGTTCCAAAAAGAAGTTGCACAACGTATCGTTGCAAATGTCAAAGATGACCAATATGGAAGATTATCTGTGTTGTGTAATTTGATTGCAGATACGAAAATTTTATTTGATGTTCCAAATACTGCATTTGTTCCACGACCAAAAGTTCAATCTGCAGTTGTGCAAATAATTCCAAATAAAAATAAAATATCAAAAATTCAAGATATAAATGTTTTAGAAAAATTGACTGCTAGATTATTTGGACAAAGACGTAAAATGATACGTGGAATTATAAAAACAGATTGGAATAAATATGGTTTGTCAGGAACAGAACGTGCCGAAGAAATAACACCAGAATTATTTATAAAAATAGCAAGCAATATAGATAAAAATTTGTTATAATATATTAAAAATGGAGAGAGAAAAATGTCAACAGCAACACTTATATTTTTTGCAATAGCGTTTGTCGCAGTATTTTTTATGCGACTTTTCAAAATGGGGACTTTGTTAGCGTTTTTGTTGACTGGTATTTTAGCAGGACAACACGTGTTTGGTTTGTTTGAATTGTCTGGAACTTGGAATTTCCTTGGTGATTTAGGTATTATGTTTTTATGGTTTAATATCGGATTACAAATCAATATGCAAAGATTGTGGCAATTAAGACGCACTATATTTGGTCTTGGTGCTTCACAAGTTTTAATGGTTGCGGTTATGTTGTTTCCAATCTTGGTTGGTGTCACATCTTGGACATTACTTGGAACAATAATGATGTCTTTGATATTGGCTATGTCCAGTACATCTGAAGATTTACAGATTTTAATGGACAGAAATCAATTACAAACAAATATGGGGCGCCAATCTTTTTCAATTTTATTATTCCAAGATTTATTGTCGATTCCATTACTTGCTATGTTGCCGATTATGACTGGAAAATCTATAAATTTAGGTGCTTCGGCGATTGATATTTTGGTAATGTCTGTTGGTTTGGTACTTGGTGTTATAATTGTTTCTAAATTTATTATAAACCCATTGATGCGTGTTGTTGCAAAAGTAAAATCTCAAGAGGCTTTTGTTTTAGCAATTATGGTAAATATTGCAGTATGGGCTGTAATTTTAAGTTTGATGGGATTACCAGCAGCACTTGGTGCGTTTTTGGCTGGTATGTTGATGTCGGAAACAGTGTACAGACATCAAGTAAATGCATCTGTAGAACCATACGCAACATTGTTCTTGGCGTTCTTTTTTATTGTTTTAGGTATGGGAATAAATTTGCCATTTTTGAAAGAACATCTTGGAATGGTTTTAATTGGAACGGCTGGTTTAATCATAATAAAATTTGTCGCGCTTTATATCGTTGCGCGTGTTCGTCATGTTAGTGGTCGCGAAGCATCATTAATGTCTTTGATTCTTGCCCAAGGTGGTGAATTTGGTTTGTTGATTTTACAGACTATGAAAACAAATGGAATTACGGCTGTTCCACAAGAACACCAAGATATTTTAACTGCTGTTATAATTGTTTCTATTATGATGACACCGATATTATTATTGGTATATGATTTGTTGTTAAAATCAGGAAAGATATTTAATGGAACAAAAGATAAAAAATTATCAGAACAAGTCCAAGAAGTTGTTCCAGAAGTTGTTATTTGTGGTTTTGGTCGAATGGGACAAATTATTGCACAAATGTTAGATAGTGAACATATATCGTATGTTGCCATAGATTCAAATGTTGATAATGTTGTTATTGCTCGTGAAGCGGGTTATAACGTGATTTATGGAGAATCAAGAAAACAGGCAATATTGTTGGCTTCGGGACTTAAACCACGTAAGACACGTGCAGTAGTAATTGCTTTGAATGATGAAGTTGCGGCACGTGATATAGTATATACTGTAAAATCTATTGCGCCACGTATAAAAATATTTGTTCGTGCGCATAATTTGAAATCTTCACATGAATTGCTGTCGATTGGTGCAAAATCTGCAATACCAGAAATCATAGAATCATCATTTATTGTTGGTTCTGATATGATGCAAAGTTTAGGTGTGTCAAAAACAAAATTAGATTCTTTGATAGAATATTTACGAAGTGATGGTTATAAAAATGTTAAAAAACCACTTGATGTAAAATAAAAAATACCGACCATCTGGTCGGTTTTTTGTTTATATTTTATTTTGTTTAATATGAATTTTATGATACAATGTATACGTCAGCAAGAGTTTTGCTGATGGGGTGTAGTAACCCGATTAAACAGCGTCATAAGCAGACGAAAAATGCCTCCAACGTATTATTGGTTGGAGGGTCGTGAATATCAAATAAGCGACACATTTCCTGTTTAAAATGTTACTAACCTCCAACCGCCTGATTTTTACCAAGTGCGGTTTTTTGTTTGCTAAAAAGGAAGGGAGATTATGAAACGTATATTTTTAATATCATTACTTGGTGTGTTTGTATCTGTGGCTGCAATGGGTGGAGATAGACCAACACCAACAGTTCCAGATGCGCCTGTGAATCCTGGTGGGCCAACACCGGAAGAGCCGATGCCAGAAGAACCTAAGTATGTTCCTTTCTCGGGGCAAATGCTTGATTACTATGATTCACCCCAAGTTGGTGTATTATGTATGCCATATAATGATGTTTATGCATGTTGCCCTTCGGGTCAACCATGGGATTGGATAGGAAATGCAAATGGCTTTACATGTTTTAATGCAGATGCTGGTTGTCCGTCTAATTCGCATTTTAATAATTATCCATTGGGCGCCGCGCTTCCAGATAACGGTCTTTGGATTGCATCGAATTTATGTGAATGTGATTCTGGATATTCTGCAACATATAATGAAGGAGAGTTAATTTGTATTGAATCAACCCCATCTGCGCCACGCAGAGTGGCAATAGCCGCAAATGCAACAAATGCAGATTGTGATAGTGAAACATTAGAAACAAACAGTGGTTCAACGACATTGACTGCACAATGGACAGCAAACACAATCACATTAAAATGGTATAATGGTGATAAACAATATTCTACAAATACATGTACTTATGATTCTGGAATAACATTACCGTCACAACCGACGAAAACAGGATATAATTTGCCGGCTGGCGTGTTCGTTAAAATAAAACCACC
>JAGHTM010000118.1 GCA_018065345.1 Candidatus Enterousia merdequi
CTATAAATAAACGTGTTCGTGTTGTATCAACAATCACTTTTTATTTAAGATAAAATAAAGTAAAAATAATATGAAACCGCCATCTGGCGGTTTTATTTTTTGCTTTTTTTTACATATCAGAATGTGGTATAATACAAGCATAAAATATGAAAAGGAATAAAAAAATTAAATGCTTAAACACGCTGGAAGCCGCAGAAAGCTACACACACACACACACACACACACACACACACGGGTGTCTTTGTAAACTGCTGTTTTCCGCGGTGCTTGTTGTGTCAATAATTTTTCCGTCATATTCTGATATTTCAAGTGGTGCTATTGATGCGTCGTGTGATAGTGAAACACTTGGGTCAACTGGTGGTGATGTAACATTGGCAGCAGAATGGAATCCGAATACGATAAATTTGAAATGGTATGATGGTAAAACAGAAATAGTGCCAACCAATGAAAGCGCTAAAACGTGCTCTTATGGTGGTGGAATAACATTGCCAGAAAATACACCAACAAAAACAGGTTATAATTTGGTTGGCTGGGTATTAAAAGAATTTTTCAGACTTTCTTCATTGGCAGATCAAATATCTGTAAATGGCACATCAAGGGGGTATTCACGCCTTAATGGTGATGTCGGAAGTAATGAAGCATTATACGGTATCGTTCGTGGAAGTGGTGATTGGGTTTCTGAATTTAGTTATGGCTTGGTTCGTGGGTTTGGAAAATGTAGTACTTCGGGTGGTGCAGATTATATTGTTGGAAACCCTGTTGATACCAAAGGTGGTGTTTGTTGGTGTAAGGCTAATGCATACGATGCAACAAAAACTGGAAATTATGAACCAATTGCAGAAACACCAATGGTTTTGGTTCATACATACAAGGCTACAAGTGATTGTACAAAAAGTTGCGCATATACATGTTCGTATTATGTGATGAATGATGGAACTTTCCGCAAACCTGTATATGGAATCCCAGAATAATATTTTTTTCTTGAAAACATTGCCCGTTATTTGTATATATTCGGTATCCGTGATAAAACAGGAATCAAAAGAAAGGAAGAAAGAAATGAAAAAAATATTTCTGACAAGTGTATTGGCAATAAGTATGATTGTGCCAGCAATGGCAGAAACAACAGCGCCAGATATCGCAGCAGGTGCAACAAGTGCATCATGTGATAGTGGAACATTAAATACCACAAGTGGCGAATCGACATTATCAGCGCAATGGACAGCAAATACAATCAATTTGAAATGGTATAACGGCGAAACAGAATTTATACCAAGTAATAATGCTGCAAAAACATGTACATACGATGGTGGTATAACATTACCAGCAAGCGCCCCACGAAGAACTGGATATAACTTTGCCGGTTGGCAAGTAAAACAAGTCAAACAAGCATTGTTTGATTTAAGCACATTAGCAGATAAGATAGATATAACAGGTGAGAGTAGGTATGCACGTGGCACATATGAAAATGCAGATTACTGTACTGCATATGGTAACGGCACAGTAAACACTGATGGTCCAGACGTATGTACAGAAGAGTCAGCAGCATTAAGTGATATATCAATGCATCAATGGAAAACAAAATTCAGTTATGGTACAGTGAAAGGTATAGCAAGATGTAGCACTACACCAGGAACAAATTGGTTAGAAACCGGTAATCCAGCAGATAGTGGAGGTGGCCAATATTGTTGGTGTCAAGCAACAGGTTATGCAACAAGTGGTAGTAATAGCTTTGCAAATGTCTCTTCCCCTTCGTGGGTGTTCTACGACGACGTCGGCTATGCTGACACTTGCGCGATGCGCTGTGCTGACTACTGCGCCGGCGACGTTCGGCACGACTCCGACTTCCGGTCGGCCGTGTTCGGGGTAGAGGTTGTAGAGCCAGAGCCAGAGCCAGGGCCAGGCCCCGAATTTGATTAAAATAAAACCGCTTGTTTTTTGTTATGGTGTGTTTGTAATTAAAGAAAATCTAGTACTGAAATCGTGCTAATACTCCCCACCACAAGTGTTCCCTTCGGTGGCGGGAGTGGATAAATGGAAATATATCTTGCACTAATTTTTTTGATTTTCTATAATCAAATTATGGCGAAAGTAGCAGACCTTTTTATTCGTTCAGAACATGCTGATTTATTGAAAAATCTTAATGATTGGGATATTGCTTATCATCAAAATGATGCGCCTGTGGTTGATGATGCTACTTATGATGCCGCAAAAACAAGAATATTGGAAATAGAAGCAGAATATCCAGAACTAGCGCAAAATGGTTTTTCTTCGCATGTTGGTGCGGCTGTTTCTGATAAATTCAAATCTTATCCGCATAAAATACCAATGCTGTCTATATCTGATGTATTTAATCAAGATGAAGTTCGTGATTGGTTTGAAAAACTGGAAGCCAAAGATTTATTTGTTGAACTGAAAGTCGATGGGCTTTCTTTTTCTGCACGTTATGAAAATGGTGTTTTTGTGCGTGGCCTTACACGGGGAAGTGGGGTTGCAGGCGAAGATATTACTGCGAATTTAATGACTATATCTGATATTCCAAAAAAGTTATCTGGTGTTTTTCCTGATGTGATTGAAGTTCGTGGCGAAGTATATATGGCACGTGCTGATTTTATCGCGTTAAATGAAAAATCTGACAAGAAATTTGCAAACCCTCGCAATGCGGCGGCTGGGTCTTTGCGTCAATTAAATCCGTTGATAACTGCATCTCGTAAATTAAGTGCTTTTGGTTATACTTATGGCGATTTATCAAGTCGTGATTGGGTAAGTCAATCTGAATATTTCGATAAATTGGAATCTTGGGGTTTCAAAACAACTCGTCAATGGGCGCGTAGCGCACACAGCGTTGATGATGTTCAAGATATTTATAATGATGTTATGTTGCACAGAGATGAAATACCTTTTGATATTGACGGATTGGTTATCAAGGTGAATCAAGTTGCTGTCCAAGAAAAAATGGGTTCTCGTGCAAACAGTCCGCGTTGGGAAATTGCTTATAAATTCCCTGCGGCACGTGGCATTACAAAATTGAATGATATTACTATCCAAGTTGGACGCACAGGGGTTTTAACACCTGTTGCTGAATTAGAACCTATCAATATTGGTGGGGTTTTGGTGTCGCGTGCTACTTTGCATAATGCTGACGAAATCGCACGATTAAATGTCAAGGTTGGCGATAAAGTTATTGTCCAAAGGGCTGGCGATGTTATACCACAGATAGTTGCTGTTGCAGAATCTGAAAATAACGCGTATCCATTTGTGTTTCCAACAAAATGTCCTGTGTGCGGTGGCGCTGTTGTCCAAGAAAGTGGTGCTGTTGCGCGCAGATGTGTGAATTCTTTGTCTTGCCCTGCGCAAATTCGTGGCGAATTAGAACACTTTGTGTCGCGTCATGCTTTTGACATAGAAGGTATTGGAACAAAACAAATTGAATTATTCACAAATCTTAAATGGATAAACCAAGCTGCTGATATATTCAATTTAATTGAAAGACATGGCGATGAAATGCGTGAGATGGACGGGTTTGGTGAAAAATCTGTGTCTAATTTGCGTGAATCTGTTGAACGTGCGCGTAATGTAGATTTACATCGTGTAATTTATGCTATTGGTATTCCAGATGTTGGCGAAGTGACTGCTAAAATATTGGCGCGTGAATTCAAAACTTTGGATAATTTACGTGGCGCAAGCAAAGAACGTCTAATGGAAATTGACGGTATTGGCGAAGTAATGGCGCACGAAATAGTATCTTTCTTTGTGGATGAGCATTCTGTAAATGCTTTGGATAATTTATTGAAATATATAAATGTAAAAAATGTTGAAGATAATATTCAAACAAATAATGCTTTGAATGGTAAAAAAGTTGTTTTAACTGGAACTTTGACGAAATATACTCGTGATGAAGCCAAGGAAATCTTGGAACGCTTTGGCGCCAAGGTTAGTGGAAGTGTGTCTTCAAAAACAGATATTGTAATTGCTGGGGATATGGCTGGCTCTAAATTAAAAGACGCACAAGATTTAGGTATAACAATTTGGAACGAAGACGATTTTGAAAATGCTATTAAATAAAGATAAAACATTAAATGTCCAAGATGATAATGAAAAAGAGCGCTCGTTCAAAACGCGAGTGTTAATCTTTTGTGTGAATTTATTTTTAGTGTTATTTGCGTGTATTGGTCTTTATGTGCTTTTTGTGTTTTTACAAATGCCATCGCTTGATTCTATATTACATGAAACACGAGAACCTGCGATTGTTTTTATGGATAATCATGGTAAAGAAATTCGGTCTGATGGTCGTATAATGGGAATGCCTGTGTCTGTAAAAGAAGTTCCTGAATATGTTTGGCAGGCAATAGTTTCTATTGAAGATAAAAGATTTTTTTACCATGGTGCGATTTCATATCGTGGAACTTTGCGTGCTTTATTTGTAAATATGTTTCATGGAAAATTTGCTGCTGGGGGATCTACTATAACACAACAAACAGCGAAAAATATATTTTTGAATCGTGAAAAGACTGTATCCAGAAAAATTCAAGAATTGATATTGTCTTGGTGGTTGGAAAACAGATTTTCAAAAGAACAAATTCTTGAATTGTATATGAACAGGGTATCATTAGTTGGTGGCTTGCGTGGGTTAGATGCTGCTTCGGAAATATTGTTTGGACATGGTGCGCATGAAATGACTTTGGCAGAATCTGCGCAAATTGCGGCTATGTTAAAAGCACCGACTTCGTACAGCCCTTTGAAAAATCCAGAAAGAAATATTAAACGGGCTAAAATTGTTTTGAAAGAAATGGTAAAACAAAACTATATAACTTTGGATGAAGCGCGTGAAGCAACAAAACAATTAAAGGCAGCAAGCCCAAAAGCAGATAAAAATATATATCGCTATTGGACAGATTTTGTTCGTGAAGAAGTAGAATCTAGAATTGGTGAAATAAATCAAGATTTATATGTTTATACTACGATAGATGCGAAATTACAAGAACAAGTTGCCGATAGTTTGTCTGCTAATATTGGTGAATATCAAGGCGCAATAATCGCGATATCTCGTGATGGCGCAATTGTTTCTATGGTTGGTGGAGATGATTACAGAGTAAGCCAATTCAATCGTGCTTTGGCTATGCGACAACCTGGGTCTGCGTTTAAGCCGGTGGTTTATTTAGTCGCGCTGGAAAATGGTATGACACCTGAATCTTATGTAAATGATTCACCGTTTGCTATTGGCGATTATAACCCAAAAAATTATAACGAAACATATTATGGTGGAATTGATTTAGCAACTGCATTTGCTAAAAGTGTTAATTCTGTGCCGTTAAAATTGACAAAAGAATACGGTATAGATTCTGTATTAAAAATGGCTGCGCGTTTAGGGGTAGGAAATAATTTGAAACGCGAATATTCTACGGTTTTAGGTGCTTCGGAAATGAGTTTATTAGATTTAACAACGATATATTCTGTGATTTGGAATGATGGTAATTCTGTGCGCCCATATTCTATAAATAAAATCAAAGATGTAAATGGGAATGTGCTTTATGAACGCAATCCATCAGATGAAATAACGATTTTACAACCACAAACTGTGGAATACATGAAAGATTTATTATATGAAGTCGTCACAAAAGGAACTGGCAAACGCGCTTATACGCCAGATGTTTTGGGCGGAAAAACCGGAACAAGTAATGATAACAGAGATGCGTGGTTTGTCGGTGCTATGCCAGATTATGTGATGGGGGTTTGGGTTGGACGTGATGATAATAAACCGATGTCTTCTAAAATTACTGGTGGCACATTACCAGCTACAATTTTCCACGAAATCGTGAAATAAAAAACTTGTGTTTTATTGACTGTTTGTTTAAACTGTGTGGGCGTAGGAACAGGGAGAACATTTATGTCGAATTTATCGTTTCAAAATATAACGTCTTTACCAAAAACTTTGCTAAGTTTTTATTGGAAATACGGTTTTGTTAATCAAAAATCGTTATTGTTTTTGTGGATGTTGGTTGTTTTGTTATCTTTTGCAGGTGGAATAGTATGGCCGAATTTTAACCGTTGGATTGTCGCTTTATTTGAAAATCCTGTTCCAGAAGGTGTCAGTTTTATTAGATATGCTATGCCAACTATATTAGTCATAACATTTTTGAATCTATCTATGACAGTTTCTTCATTAATACGTGATGCAGTTGGCGCAAAATTGTGGGTAAATGTTGAAAATTACATATCAGAAATTTTGACTGCTTATACACATAATCAATCTATGATATTTTGGGTCAATAAAATGGCTGGCTCTATCAATACTCAAATAAATTACATTATTTCTGGATTGGTTGATGCTTTCTCTCAGTTGTGGCGTGCAGTTGGTAATTTGATGATTATTTGTGTGAACGGTTTGTTGTTATTTAATATAAATAAATATGTCTGTGGCTTGTTTGTTTTGTCGTTAGGATTCAGAATTTGGTATGCATATAATATGCGTAAACGTGTTAAAAAAGCTGGCGAAGAGGCTTCTGGGGCATATAGTGCTTTATCAGGAAAATTGATAGATAGTTTTTCAAATCACATGATAGTAAAATTATTTGCTGGGGTGACGAAAGAGCAAAAAATACTACAAAAACCACGTCAAAAACGTATTCAAACAAGATTGTATTCAAGATATACAATGCGTGTTTTTTGGGCTTTGCCTGGGGTTTTATGGGATTTGTTATTTGGGTTAACAATATTGTTTTGTTGTGTGCTTTATCAACGTGGACAGATAACTATTTCAGAGATAATATACACTATATCTGTATTCTTAGAAGTTATGAGTAGTGTTGGCATGTTGATAAATCAATTACCGGAAATAATAGATAAAACAGCTGCTGCTAACAAAGCATATAAAGATTTAGTTATTCCGTTAGACATCATTGATAAAGAAAATGCCAAAGTTTTGCACGTAAAAAGAGGAAAAATTCAATTTAATAATATTTATTTCAAATACAGAAATAAATACATATTAAAAAATTTATCTTTAACTATAAACCCTGGTGAACGTGTTGGTATTGTCGGTTCGTCTGGGGCCGGTAAAACGACATTAGTAAATCTTTTAATGCGTTTTTATGAACCACAACGTGGAAATATAACAATAGATGATTTTGATATAACTGATGTTACTCAACATTCTTTACGTGAAAATATATCTTTTATTCCACAAGAACCAACTATGTTTAATAGGACAATTAGTGAAAATATTAGTTATGGTAAATTTAATGCTTCTTTTAAGGAAATAAAAGACGCTGCTAAAAAAGCTTCTGCTGATAAGTTTATTATGGATACGGAAAAGGGGTATGATTCTTTGGTCGGTGACAGAGGAATAAAATTATCTGGTGGTCAAAAACAACGTATTGCTATTGCGCGTGCATTTTTGAAAAATGCTCCGATTTTGGTTCTGGACGAAGCGACTTCTGCGTTAGATAGTGAAACAGAAATAGCCATACAAAAATCTTTTGATAAATTGTCGCGTGGACGCACTACAATAGCGATTGCACACAGATTATCGACTTTGCGTAATATGGACAGAATTATAGTCATAGATAAAGGTGTTGTTGTAGAGCAGGGAACACATAATTCTTTGTTACGAAAAAAAGGTTTGTATTTTAAATTGTGGCAAATGCAATCGGGTGGATTTTTGCCAGAAAACAAAAAATAAAACAAATAAAAAAACCTCAAAATTGAGGTTTTTTTATGTTTAACGTTCTGGCCCATTGGAAATGTAATCTCGAAGTTCTTTTGATTCTTTGTTAGCGAACATACCAAGATTCAAAGTTGCTGCCTTCATCTTTGCTGTTTTTACCCAGTTTTGTAAGGCTGCTAATTCTTAGTTCATTTCTTCAAGTTGTCGTGTCTATTGTTCGTTTTTTCGTTGTTCTGATGCAACTTGGCTGGTAAGTTGGCTAACTTGACCTTGCATAATATTGTTATTTTGTTGCATTCTGCTTTGTAAATACAACACTTCTGATTTTGCTTTACCGTATTCTTGCTCAATTATTTTGTTGTGGTTTGGAACATAATCTACATCCAAAGCAAGAATTTTATCTTTATTAAAAGTATCGTCTGTCATAGTTTTAAAATATATATAGTCAGGATTATCTATTGATATAGTTCCGGTAACTCTGCGTATAATGGTAGAATATGTATCAAGAATATCTTGTGCACGATCTATAATATTATTTAAAGTTCTTGTGTCTGGATAATCTTTTTTTAATTCTTTATCCAAGTCACCTTTTAAAGATTCAAGAATATCTTCTATTACCTTTTTGTCTTTATCAAATGGTTCTTCTGGTAAAGGTTTTTTGTCGCGGTAAGCCGAAAAATGTAGGTCTACCAATTGATTAATCTTGCTTGCTTTATAAATTCCGTCTGTATATTTACTATTTACAATGTAAGTTAAAGAAGCCTCTAATTGTTGTGCTTTAATCACAGAACTCTTATGTTCAACAATATATTTATGCAGGGCAAGTTGAGTTTCTTCATCAAGTAATGTCTCTGATTTTTTTATAACTACAGGTAATTGAGATGTGTCACCGGAATTAAAAATATCATGTATAAAGTTCCAATATTCAAAAAATGCCTGTGCTTGTTCATTTTCAGGATTTTTGAAAATCTGATAAAATGTTTCTATCAATCTTACATTATGTTCTTGATTTTGTTGCTTATGATAATTTATTAAATCTTCTTTGGCTTGATCATCAGTAGGCAGCTCATACTTACGCATAGAGTAATCTTTGTATTTGTGTGCTTGTAATAATTCGTCAAAAGATTGTTTAGAATCATTCGCTGATTGCAATATGTCGCGAGTAAATTGGTTTCTGTCAAAGACAAATTTTTCTTGTGCCATTAAAATCTCCTTTTAATAATATGAATTATATCACATTTTTACTTTAACTCCAAATGTAATTTATTTGATTTGCTTTTTATTTGGCTGGGTGCTATTATGCCAAACACAAGAGATGAAATATGTCAGTTAAAACAAAACGTTTATTCAAAAAACTTATCAGTTATGCTGGTGTTTTTTTCTTTGTACTAGCAGCTGGTATGCTTTATTGGCAATTGCGTAATTATTCATTTATGGATATTGCGCGTGCTTTGTGGAATATTCCTTTTACTAACCTTGTGTTTGCATGTATAGCATGTTTTTGTGGTTATATCGCGTTATCTTTGTATGATTATTTGGCGCTTGATTATGTTGGTCGCAAGGTTTCTTGGTGGAAATGGATGTTGGCTGGAATGCTTGGGTTTGCAATCAGCAATAATGCCGGTCACGCAGTAGTAAGTGGTGGTGCTATAAGATATCGTTTATACACACGTTGGCGTGTTCCTGGCTCTGATATTATTAAAATGTTGACTTTTTCTGGTTTTACTTTCTTTTTAGGTTACGCGGCTATTGCTGTTATTGGATATTTCTTGGTCCCAAGTGATATGTTTGCTAATTCTGCTGGGGCTTCTATCGGTGTAAATGGTTTGTTTATATTGTGTTTATCTGTTTTATTGGCTTATTATGGAATTGCGATTGCTTTCAGTGGTAAAAGTGTGCATATTGGTGAAATAAAATTCCATATACCAAGTATAGGTTCTGCATGTGTTCAAACACTTCTTGGAATTGCAGATGCTGTGTGCGCTGGTTTGGTTCTTTATTTTTGTATAAGGTCTTATATTGATATGCCATTTGGTGTGTTTATTGGCTTGTACGTTATAGCAAATGTTGCTGGCGTTTTCAGTCAGGTTCCAGGTGGTATCGGTGTCTTTGAATCTGTATTTATGGTCGCTTTACCTGATTCAGCAGACAAAGCAAGTATATTTGGGGCTTTGTTGGCATACAGAATAATTTATTATGTATTGCCTTTGATTGGAATCGGTGGGCAATTCTTTATTTATGAACGTTGGTTGCGCGCCAGAATGAAAAGATGGTTGGCAGAAGCAAACCAAGTTATGCACAAAATACCAATTCATCATAAAAAACATAATTTAGATAACTAGAATATAATATAATCTCCATGCCTTTAAAGTTGGGGTTTGTTATCATTTACTTCGCTGTATAAAATAAGGCATTGAAG
>JAGHTM010000061.1 GCA_018065345.1 Candidatus Enterousia merdequi
ACTGTCACTAAAAAAGTGACTAAATTTGAAGAAAAAGAGGTTGATACAGCATTAGAAAACATCCGTAAATCTCGCAGTGTTGCAGAAAAACAAGATGCAAAATATGTTGCAAAAGATGGCGATGTTGCTGTTATAGATTTCAAAGGTTTTATTGGTAAAGAAGCATTTGAAGGTGGCGAAGCAAAAAAACATCATTTGATTTTGGGTTCTGGTTCTTTTATTCCAGGATTCGAAGATCAAGTTATCGGTCACAAAGCAGGGGACGAATTTGATGTAAATGTGACATTTCCAAAAGAATATCATGCAGAAAACCTTGCTGGCAAAAAAGCTAGATTTGAAGTCAAAGTTCACGAAGTTCGCAAGCACATTTTACCAGAAATGACTGATGAATTAGCAAAAGAAGTTGGTCAAGAATCTGTTGAAAAATTAAAAGAACACATTCGCAACATAATCAAAGGTCAATACGAAGAAGCGGCTCAACGTGATATGCGTAATGAATTGTTGGACACATTGGCTGACAAAGTTAAATTAGATTTGCCACAAGTTTTGGTTGACCAAGAATTAGGTATGGCAAAACAAGAACACGAACACCATAACGCTGAACATGGTCACGACCATAAATGGGATGAAAAACAAGAAAAGAAAGACGCAGAACGTCGTGTTAAACTTGGTTTAATCTTGGCAGAATGGGGAACACAGAACAAAGTTGAAGTAACTCGTGATGACTTACAACAAGCCATCTGGGCAGAAGCATCTCGTTATCCAGACCCAAAACAAATTTTTGAATTTTATAACAAAAATCAAAATGCTGTTGCAATGTTGCGTGGTATGGTTTTTGAAAAGAAAGCATTGGATGCAATGCTAACGCATGTAAAACAGAAAGAAAAATCTGTTTCTGCCGAAGAATTGTTCAAACAAGCATCTGTAAGATAAAAGAAAAGAACGCCATTTTGGCGTTTTTTTCTTGCCTTTATAACACCATATTGGTTATCATTCATAACAAGGCAGAGAGAACGAATAACAAAAAGGATTTCTTATGAAAGCATATCTTGATATTTTGAAAAACTGCCTTGAAAATGGAACTTTGTCTGATAATCGCACAGGTATAAAAACCGTTCGTATTCCATGGGGCGCAACATTTGAACACAATATGGATATGGGATTTCCTTTATTAACTACTAAAAAAATGGGATTAAAAAACATTGCTACTGAATTAGAATTTTTTATCAAAGGTTATACGGATAAAAAATGGCTTCAAGATAGAAACTGTCATATTTGGGACGAATGGGGAAACCCAGAATCTTGGCGTCCAAAATTCGAACAAGCATTATTACAAAAACAATCAGAAAGCAAAAAAATTTTAACAACAGAACAACTAACTGATTTGTGTAATAAATTTATGAACGAAGAACGCGATTTAGGGCCAATTTATGGTTGGCAATGGCGTCATTTCGGTAGTAAATATAAGTTTTTAAAAAGAACAACTCCTAAAGACGATTTTGATTACAAACATGGAATTGACCAATTGGCAAGTGTTATAGAAACAGCAAAATACGATCCAAACAATCGCCGTTTAATTGTCAATGCTTGGAATCCTGTTGACCAACCAAAAATGGCTTTACCTCCATGCCATATAATGCACCAGATTTTAATCCATAATGGTAAATTGAATTTAATTTGGACACAACGTTCTTGTGATATGTTCCTTGGAATACCTTATAATATCGCATCATACGCTTTGTTATTGTTATTATATGCCAAGGAGTTAGGTTATAAACCAGGTGTTTTACGTGGTGAATTACACGATGTTCATATCTATGAAAACCATATTGACCAAGTCAAAGAACAATTATCACGTAAACCTTATGATTTACCAAAAGTTGAAATACCTGATGAAAATTGGCAAGGCATGTTAAAATGGCAATCACAAAACGGTTTCAAATTACAAGATTATATATGCCATGAAAAATTGTCTGGAAAAGTTGCCAGATAATCATATTTATTACAACCGCCATTTTGGCGGTTTTTTCTTGCTTTTCCAAAAAAATCCATATATAATATGCACTGATTTTGCGGGTGGGCGCAATTTCAATCCGACTAACCCCACAAGACCTCGTCTTTTAAATGTAAAATATGGCGATGGCAAGCTTTGTTATAAATTCTCATGAAAGATTTATCCAAAGATTTATTTAATCCAGTATCCGGCGAAGATTTCGTCCAAATGTTTGATAAAAACTATGGCGCACAAGAAACTTTGCAAGGCTATGCTACAAAAGGAACCGTTAAAGACATCCGTGGCGATTTTGCTATGGTTGATGTTGGCTTAAAATCCGAAGGTCGTATCCCATTAAAAGAATTCGGTGCATCTGTCCCATCTGTTGGAGACATTATCGATGTTTTTGTTGAAAGATACGAATCTCGTGAAGGAACAGCTGTATTGTCTTATACAAAAGCACGTGCAGAAAAAGCATGGAAAGAATTAGAAAAGACAGTTGCAGAAGGTATCGACCCAGAAGGAACTATTATCGAAGTTGTTCGTGGTGGTTATACTGTTGATATCAACGGTGTATTCGCATTTATGCCATCTTCCCAAGTTGACCACAAACCTGTTCGTGATGCAAAATCTTTAATTGGTTTGAAAGACAAATTCCGTGTTTTGAAAATGGATGCTTTGCGTACAAACGCTATCGTTTCTCGTCGTGCAATCCAAGCAGACACAATCGCAGAACAACAAAAAGAAGCAATGAAAAACATTTCATTGGGTGCTGTTGTTGAAGGAACTGTTAAAAACATCACAGATTACGGTGTATTCGTTGATTTGGGTGGTGTTGACGGTTTGTTACACGTTACAGATTTATCTTGGAAACGTATCAACCATCCACGCGAAGTTGTTCATGTTGGTGAAAAAATCAAAGTCAAAGTTATTCAATTTGATGCTGAATCACATCGTATTTCTTTGGGTGCAAAACAATTGGAAGAAGATCCTTGGGAAACAGCTTCCAAAGCATTCAATGTTGGCGATACAGTTTCAGGGAAAGTTTCTTCTTTGACAGATTACGGTGCATTTATTGATTTGGGCAACAATATCGAAGGTTTAGTCCATATGTCTGAATTGTCTTGGACAAACAAAAATATTCACCCAAGCAAAGTTTTGCAAAACGGTCAAGAAATCAATGTTGTTGTTTTAGACATTGACCAAGACAAACGTCGTATTTCTTTGGGTTATAAACAATTACAAACAAACCCTTGGAAAGAATTTGCAGAAAGCCACAAAGTTGGTGACGTTATCACAGGTCCAATCAAAAACACAACTGAATTTGGTTTGTTCGTTGCTTTGACACCAGACTTAGACGGTATGGTTCATATTTCTGATTTGTCTTGGAATAAATTAGACGAAGAAGAATTGAAAAAATTCGTTCGTGGTCAAGAAGTCACAGCAAAAATCTTGGACATCAACCCAGAAAAAGAACGTATCACTTTGGGCATCAAACAATTGACAGAAAGCGCTGAAAACAACGCTACAACTATCAAGAAAGGTGCTATCGTATGTGGAACAGTTTCTGAAATCACACCTGATGAATTAGTTTTGGCTTTGCCAGGCGATGTTCGTGGTACAATCCGCAGAACAGATTTGTCTCGTGAAAAAGCAGAACAAGACACATCTAAATACAATGTTGGCGATTCAGTAGAAGCATCTGTTGTTTCTGTTGATGGCAACAATGTAAAATTGTCTGTCCGCGCATTACAAGTGACATTAGAAAAACAAGCAGTCAAAGAATTTGCTAACGAAGCAGATTCCGGCTCTGTTTTAGGTGACATTTTGGGTGCTGCAATTGAAAACAGCAAAAAATAATTTTTTGTGTTTTTAATATTTCTTAAAGTCCCGTTAAATACGGGACTTTTTATTTGATTTATTTTAAGGAAAAGTCCTATAATAAAGACATTAAGCGCGAAAGGAGTTTTTTCATGAAACCAACTATGTTTGTTTTTATGGGTGGTCAAGGTTCTGGTAAGGGGACTTTTGCACATTTGTTGATGCAACAACACGATTTTAATTATGTAGAGATGGGCGCAATATTGCGTAATTTACCACAAAACAACCCTTTGTATCAAAAAATAATTGCTGGCAATTTAGCAAAAGATGAAGAATTATTTCCTTTGATTTCTAAACACATAACAAACGACAAAGATATTATAATTGACGGTTTTCCACGTACTATTGGTCAAGCAAAATGGTTGGTTGAAAACTTTGCAGACACATTTAATATTCGTGTTTTATTCTTAGATATAACCGAAGAAACTATGATTGCGCATATTAAAAACAGAATAAAAGAGGGTGGCAATCGTAAAGATGATTCAGACGAAAACGCAGTTCATAAACGTATTGAATCTTTCAAAACAATAACAATGCCAGCGATTCAATGGTTATCTACATTAAAAAATATTGAATTCAAAGATATAAAACTACCAAGCGACGATATAAAAACAAATTTTGATTTTATATTAAAAACTATAAAATAAAAAATGCCCAGACGGGCGTTTTTTATTAAAATATACGACGACGAATAACTGTATAAAGTCCATATCCTATCAACAACACCATTATTGAAATGAATATTACTAATGCTGTATAAGAATGATTTGTATATGGCAATTCCATATTCATACCATAATAACCAACAACAACACTTGGGACCATTAAAACAATATTCCAAATCGTTAAACGATTAATGTAAGTATTTGAATCAATATTAATAACACTTTCAAATGTTTCTTTGATAGATTTTAACATCTTGCTATAACTGGTTACAACTTCAATAGCCTGACCAAATTCAATACGAGCATCTTCAGATAATTCTTCGCAATCATCATCTTTGACAAAGCCACGCAATTTATCCAATTTATCCATTACAGAAACATTACCTTTTAATGACGCCATATATAAAGTATATGCGTTTTCAATTTCCAATAATTGCATCAATTCTTGTTTGCGAACACGTTCCTGTAAGGTTTTCTTTGACGCAATAAGTTTCTTATTTAATTCTTTTAATGCGCGCAAGTATGATTCTGCAATATAATAAATGATATTCAATATGAATACTTCACGAGTATTCATTTCGTCTTCTTTGATTTTATCTAATAAATCACATCTTTTACGACAAACAGTGATAACTTGTTTATTCGAATAAATTATAGACAATGGTTCTGTGTGCCATGTTGTATCAATTTCACGATTTACAATAGGAAAACGAACAATTATAACCTTGTAATCATCTTCCAATTCAACACGTGGTTGTTCATCAGGGTCTAAAATATCAGATATAGTATCTTCGTCAATTCTGTATTCGTTTAATAAACGTTCAAAATCTTCGTGGTCTGGGTTACCAACATTAACCCAAGAGAATGTATTTAATTTTTTAGTGTTGAACATCACATTCCCCTTTGTTCTTTGTATGTTTTTTATTTATGTGAATTTTATCACACAGCATCCAAAAATCAACTTTTTTATAGTAAGAAATTTTTTACTTGCACGAATCGGTTAAAAGTTATTTTATGCGCATAAAGGAATAACCAAAGGAAGGAATTTCTATGATAGTCGGAATTGGAATTGATTTAGTTGAAAGCGACAGATTTTTAGATTGGTCTGCTTTCAAAAAACAACGTATTTTCACTAAAAAAGAATTAGAATATGCTGATAATGATAATGCGCGAAGCGAAAAACACTTGGCAAATTTCTGGGCTGCACGCGAAGCCGCATTAAAAGCTCTTGGAACAGGATTTAGTGATGATATTTCTTTTTCAGACATTTCTGTATCTCATGATGACAATGGACATCCAGAATTGGTTATTGCAGGTGGTGCAAAAAATGTTTTGAAAGAACTTGCCGGAACAAATGCGCATATTATGTTATCAATAACAGATCAAGATAATTATTCTGCTGCCGTTGTTATAATAGAAAAGCAATAAATTAAAAATTTAATATAATAAAAAAAACGCCGTAAGGCGTTTTTTTTTAATTATTGTTTGCTTCAAGTTCTGCTTGATATTCTGCCTCTTCGGCACTATAAAAAGCATTTTCATAAAAAGATTCTTCTTGATTATCATATGTTGGTTCTTCTGATGACACTTCGTTTGTTTCATCTATAAACATATCATCGTATTTTGAACCAGGTTCATAAACAGGTTTCGTTTCAATGATTTCATCTTCTGGAACAACAATATTTTCTTCCTGGTCAAAGGCACCAGACGTCATAACTTGTGCAGGGACAGAATCTTCTATGACAGGTTCGTCTGGTTCTTCTGGGACTTCTGGTTCTTGAATTGGTGTTTCTATAACTTCTTCTGCTTTTTCTTCGACAACAGGTGCAACAGATTCTTCTGTGGTTTCTTCTGTTTCAATAAAAGCACTTTCTGTTATATCTTCTTCAATGCTAACAGATTCTTGTTCTTCTGGAACAATATCAGGTTGAACATCTTTTGTTTCTTCAACAACAACTTCTTCTGCCTTAGCCGTCAAAACAGGTGATGTTGGTTTTATATTCTTTTGATACAACCACAAAGTAAATACAGACAAGACAATCAAAACACAAAGTAATAAATAATATATAAAATTCGGTTTAGATGTCACTGTTGTTTGGGTTATTTCTTGTTTTATATCCGCAATCGGTTCCACAGGCATAACAGGCATAGGTCTTTCAGGTTCAACCAAAGGCGCAACTGGAGCAGGTGCTATCACCGGCGCAACAATCGGTTCGTCTTCTATAACTTTTGGTTCCTGGGTAATATCATTTTGTGAAAAAACAGGTGTAATAGAATCTATCAAAGGTTTAATTTCTTCCTCTTGTTCTTTTGGTTCAGATACAACCGGCGTAAAAGATTCCAGAATTGGTGTTTCTTCTTGAATACTTTCATTAAATATATCTTGATTTAATGTCGGCACAGATTGTTCAGGTTTTACATCTGAAACATTATCAAACACAGGCGCATCAAACGATATTGGTTTGAAAGCAATATTATCATCTAAAATTTGTGGATCTTGTTCAAACAAAGGTTTTATATCTGATTCAGATTCTTCTATTTCTTCTGCTTCGTATTCTTCCGGTTCGACATTATCTTCCTGTGGTTCTTCTTCTGGAACAACAGATTCTATTTCATATTTTGGTGCAACAATCACCGATTTATTTTCTGTTTTTTGTTGTTTTGTTTTTTGCATTGGCTGATTTAATAAATTACTTGCCAATTCTGCATCCACAGTTGCCGCTTCTAGACGACGTTGTGCAGACTCTAAACGCTTTTTCGCACGTTTTAATTTTTCATTTGTTGCTTCGATTTGTGATTCCAGTTTCAAAATTTTGGCTGCAGATTGTTTTGTGGACACTTTACCAATTTCTTTTTTAGTTGCAGACAATTTAGAACGCAATGTTTTTATACGTTCTTGTAAACGAACAATCGTTTCTTTGGTAGTCACAATTGTAACATTGGTTTTTGAAATAATATCATTTGCAGCATCAAGACGATTCATAGCGCTATGGCGCACAGCAGAATTACGCAAAACATCTAGTTGTTCAAGCAAATCTTCAATATCTTCATCTGTGACATACGCTTTAATCAAATCATCATATACAGACAGGCCAGAATATTCTATGTCTAACTTTTGATATTTATTATCAACCTTTGGGCGAATCATTTCCAAATCAACATCATAATCAACAGATAGTATTTCATCCCACTTTTTACCAGATTCAGAATTTATCACCAATAAAACATTTGGTTTTGCTTCGTTGATTGTGTTATCTATAACAAAAACCAACTTGTTCCCAGAATCATAAAAAGCACTTACAGAGTTGCCTGCAATATTAAAAGCACGCATAACCAATGTGCCATAATTTTGTTCTGAAAAATTCTTTCTCTCTCCAGTCATAGGACACCCCCAAGTTTTTATTATTTTTTCTTTACTGGTGTAAATTGATA
>JAGHTM010000092.1 GCA_018065345.1 Candidatus Enterousia merdequi
CGAGCATAGTTCAAAGGCTAGAATGCAAGCCTTCCAAGCTTGAAATGAGGGTTCGATTCCCTCTGCTCGCACCAGAAATGTGGCGGGCAGCCAGTGAATCGGGTAACCTTACGGTTTCCCTCTGCTCGCACCAAAAGATTGGGCGTGCGCCGGAGTCGGAGAGCCGGGGCAGACTGTAAATCTGTTAGCTTTGCTTGAGAAGGTTCGACTCCTTCCACTCCCACCAAAATAAAATCACCCCCTTGTGGGGTGTTTTTATTTTGTGAATGTGGCTTGGGTTGAATCCTTTGGTTCGACAAGCAGTAGATTTTGGAAGTGCCTGTCAAAGTGTTATGCAGAAGCAAATAAAAATTTATGTCTTTTGTCCAAGCATGGTATAGAAAACACATATACATATATCAAATTTACACCCAGGATAATAAAAAAAGATAAAAAACACCCTTGTTTTGCTTGAAAACAAGGGTGTCAACAACAAAGGTATTTATAATTAATCTTTTTGTTTTGTTCCTATATCAGATAATTCATGTTTAGTCACAATTCCTTTTTTATCTACTGTAAAAACATGCTCTCTAGAAAAAAAAGTCAAAACGTCTTCTGTAAAATGATAATAAGAACATTTTTCATCTTTTATTATTTCAGAAGGCGTCCCAAAATGTTCAATAACTTTATCTATGTTATATTGATTATTACTTCTTATACCAAATTCTTTTTGAAATTTATACTGTTTAAAAGTATACCATATACCTGCGCAGAATCCAATAATCGCACAACCGATAGGCAATCCTGACATATCACTTGCCGTCCCAGTAAATTTACCGATTAAACTCATAAAATATCCTGCTATTAACCCAAAAACCGGTAGGCCAAGGATTGATTGAAGTGCTTCACTTTCTAAACTAAATTCATGTAATTTTCCACTTTTATTTTGTGACATTTTTACTCCTTTTTATTTTTTAGTCTATTCCTGTAAAAATTGCATATTGACCAGAATAACCTTTTAAATGATTAGATGTTGCACACCCTGAAGCATCATATGACATAGACATACCCTTCCTAATATAACTTTTTTGTGTAGCAATACCTGTTTCTTTAAAATATTTATAAGTATCAGAACTATACTGACAACATGACAACTCTTTGTTATTCAAATACGTTCTTGGGTCTATACTAGAAATTTTATAATTTGTCGGTTTATATGCTGGCACAGATTGTATTCCGCCAAATAACGTAGAATATTTATAATTTCCATCGCGTTTATATATAACATTTTTTGGATTAAAATAATCGCCTGTCGCATAATCTTTGTCACTAGTATAAACAAATATTCTTTTATTTCCCCAGTTAAGAAAAACACCATTATTTGAAAAATCAACTACGCTTAACCTTATACCATTTGTCATAATCCCATCAGCTGTCATGATAGCCATCCATTTAAATACTATAAAATCGTCTTTAGGCATAGCCTTTCTTGCATTTGCTGCTTTTTGTGTGGCTTGTTCGCAATCAGCAATATCAGACAAAAACTTTTTTTCTTTTAATTTTGTTTCTAATTGTTTTCTAGTTATTGTTTCACCATTATATTCAATACCTGTTTCTTTTTTACCATTATAAATTTCTTTATATAACAAACTTCCATCGACATCATATTTATATACGTATTTTTTCTTTAAAACATCATTATCATACGTTTCTTCGCTTTCTAATCTGCCGTTAACATCATATCTTTTCCCTTCTCCGTCTATCTTTCCGTCTTTATAAAACAACTCTGATTCTAATTTTCCATTTTCATAATATGTTTTTGCATACCCATCAATTTTGTTATTTGTTCGTCTTTCCCATTCTGCTTTAATTGCACCGCTTTCATAGAAAAATTTCATAGGTGTTATTCTTTTACCGTTTTTATACGAAGCTTGTAAAAGCACCTCACCTGTTTCATAATACCAAAATTCATTTCCATCAACTTGTCCATCTTTATAATCTCGTTTAATTTTTATTTTTCCGTTTTCAAAAAATTCTTTATAAACACCATATGCTTTACCATCTTTATATTTATATTCTCTTTTTTTATTACCATTTTGATAGAATTCCGTATCTAAACCATATAGTTTCCCATGTTTTACTTGTTGCTTACGTTTTATTTTTCCACTTTCAAAAAACGATTTTATTATTCCATTTTGTAAACCATTTTTTACTTTGAACGTATCTGAAACTTGCCCCGCGTCATTATAAACCACTACCATACCATTTATAGCTTTTCCTTGATTATCCTTACATAAAAGCACATTATCTACATTTTGTGTACATTGTACATTTTTTCCAAACACATACTCTGGCTTATTTTCACATCCTGCAAATATTATCAAACAACCAATTAAGCAAACAATTTTTTTCATATAAAATCCTTTTCATTCTAAATTAATACACAAACCAACGATTGTGGGCTATATATTAAAACTGCAATTCAAAACTTTTTAAATTATTCTTATATGCTTTTATTTTTGTGGTTTTTATCTAATTTTTTAAAAAAAACAAAAAAATTCAAATTAGGAAAAAATATGTTGATTTTATCGTTCTATTAAATGGGACTAATTTATTAACCAAAGGGGGCAAAATTATGGCAGTTATTGGGTATATTCGTGTATCTTCAAATAAACAAACTTGTGAACATCAACACTTTGAAATAAAGCAATTCGCAGAACATAATAATATTTCAGTTGATAGATGGGTAGAAGAAACTATCACTTCACGTAAAGCGCTAAACAAACGGAAATTGGGAAAATTATTAAACGAATTAAACGAAGGCGATATTTTAATTGCCGCCGAAATATCTCGACTTGGTCGTTCGTTATTAGAAGTAATGCATATTTTAGAAACCTGTCTAAACAAAAATTGCCAAGTTTGGACATTGAAAGAAAATTATAGATTGGGTAATGACATTCAAAGTAAAGTTATGGCTTTTGCTTTTGGTCTATCTGCTGAAATTGAACGCAATCTGATAAGCCAACGAACAAAAGCATCACTAGAAAGCGTTAAAGCATCTGGAAAAAGATTAGGGCGACCGTTTGCAGCACAATCAAAAAAACTAAAATTATCCAAAAATACAAAAAAAGTTAAAAAATTATTAGATATGGGGCTAACAAGATATCGAATTGCAAAAATAATGTCAGTTAAACACACAACTTTATCCAGATTTATTCAACGTATGGGATGGTAAAAAACTCTGCAAATTGAACAAATAAAAACACCGGCATTTGCCGGTGTTTTTGAATATTTTTATTTCATTGGTGGAAAACAATTATCACCACCGTCTGGACAACAAACCATCCAACCGTCTCCTGCATCTGTATAAACTTCACCAGTACAGCATCCGTTTTTATCAGGTCTTGTTCCATCATTACATGTGACAAAGAAACCATTCCAATTATCTGTTAAATAATATGCAGCAACACCAATAACAGAACCAATTACAAACGCAACCATAATCCAAGTCAAACAATTACACTTTTTTGGTGCTGATTTAACAGATTTTTTTACAACTTTCTTTTTCATCCCTGCCACCTTATTCTTCTATTATTTTTTCTAATTGAATTATAAAATCTATTGCTGGATTAGTCAATTTTTTTGCTTTTTCAATCATACGTTCTGCTTCAACTTGTAATTGCAAACGTTTATATGTTTCAACCATTTCAGTTGCTTCAGATTCACTTTCCATTTTATCATCTGTCAAAGCACGGGCAATTTCTAACTCTTGTTTTGCCAATTCTTTGAATTTTTCACTATTTTCTGGACATCCACGTTCAGATAAATTTGCATAAATTTTTGCATTGTCAATATGCGCATAAGAATCTTGATATTCCAATGGATTTAAACGTTCCAACAACAACATTTCTATTTTACCACAAGTTGTTTCTGGTAAATTTTTTTCTTCTGGTTTTGGTTCTTCAATTGTTTTTGGTTCTTCAAAAATTCTATTCTTACAATTTTCAGAATACACTTCGTTTAACTCTTCAATCAATTCTGTTTTGTTGTTATAACCAGCATTTATGATTTGTTCAGTAATTTTGTCACAATCTTTTTTAGTCATTGTTGAATGAATTGAATTATTGGAAAAATTATTTAATGTAAATCCAATAACTCCGCCGATTAAAAGTACGCCAATCATACCAATTATACTGAATATATAATATGATTTTTTGTTTTCTGATTGTTTCATTTCTCTCTCCTTTGTTTTGTTATTTTACTATACCATTTTTTATAGTAATTATTCTATCGGCTTTTTTTGCTAAATTCATATCATGTGTCACAAACAGCATAGACATTTTTGATTTGCGCACTAAATCAAGCAATAAATCAAAAACATTTTCTGCGTTTTGTGGATCCAGAGAACCAGTTGGTTCATCTGCCAATAATATTTCTGGCATATTAGCAATTGCACGCGCTATCGCGACACGTTGTTGTTCACCACCAGACATTTCAGATGGAAAATGATTTGCACGATGTGCAACATTTGCAGCACGCAATAATTTCATTGCACGCATATTTGCGTTTTCTTCATCCATACCATTTGCAAGCATTGGTAAAACAACATTTTCAACTGCAGTGAAATCAGACAATAAATTATGTTTTTGATAAACAAACCCTAATTTTTGACGACGCAATATCGTTCGTGTTTCTTCACTTATTTTATCAACAGGCATACCATTTATAAATATATCACCACTTGTTGGTTTATCCAGCAAACCAACACATTGTAAAAGTGTAGATTTTCCAGAACCACTTTGTCCAACCAAAGCAATTATTTCACCACGATATAAATCAAAACCACCACCATGTAATATCTTTAATGGCTGACCACCTTCAACGAAAGTTTTTTTAATATCACGAACAGACATAACAATGTCTTTTTTTGATATTTTAGATAAAGAATTCAATATACTTGCCATTGTTTCACCTATTCGTTTCTTAAAGTTTCAACTGGGTCTGTGTTTGCTGCGCGCCATGCTGGATACAAAGTTGCTAAAAACGCTAACGCAATAGCAATCACAGCAATTCCAACAACTGTTGTTGGGACTAATTTAGATGGCAATTCAGACAACGAATATAATTGCGCAGGGAACAAATCACGACCGGTCAACATCTGGAAAAACTTTCGTATTGGTTCAATATATATCGCCATAATAACACCAAGAATTGTTCCAAATGTCGCACCTATGACACCAATAGATGTTCCAGACAAAATAAATATTTTCATCATAGATTTACGAGAAACCCCAAATGTACGAAGCACAGCAATATCTTTGTTTTTATCTTTGACCAACATAACAAGCGACGAAATTATGTTAAATGCAGCAACAATAACTATCAACAACAATATCAAAAACATAACATTTGATTCAACTTGTAATGCGCCAACAAATCCACGATTCAAATCTTTCCAATCACGAATAATAAAACCGTCTGGCAACAAAGAATCCAAAGCATGAACAACTGTTTCACTTTGCTCCGCATCTGTTAAAAACAAATCGATGTGTGTAACACTGTCATTTATATTCAAATATTTTTGCGCACTGGCAAGTGGCATAAATATATATCCACTATCATATTCATACATACCAACAAAGAAAGACGAAACAACCGGATATGCCATTATTCTAGGTATCGTTCCAAAAGGTGTAGCCGTTCCACCATTTGCAGCAATCAGCGAAACTTTATCACCATTTGTGACCTGTAAAGTACGTGCCAATGACGAGCCAATTATCAATTCATCATTTTGGATTTTATCTAAACTTTTTCCATATATACGAGTTCCTGTACTTGTTTTATCAATCAAATCTGGCATACGAATACCACGAACAACTGCACCAGAATTATTTCCATTACTTGATGCCATTACTTGTCCTTCGGCAATAGGAACAATAGAAGTCGCATATTTTTCAACAACTTTATTTTTACGCATTTTATCAATCAAGAAATCATAATCAGATATTGTCCCAGCCTGATGATAAACAACAACATGTCCATTCATACCAATTATACGCGAAAGCAAAGTATCGTGGAATCCACCCATCACAGACATAACAACAATCAAAGTTGCAACGCCAAGCATTATACCAATCAAAGACACCCACGACACAACAGAACCAAAGCCACGTTTCTTAGCAGCCATATATCTGAAAGCAATCTTTTTTTCAAGTTTTGAAAACAACATTTCTAATTCCTATTTATATCTATTGATTCAAAAAGTCACGTAATTCATCCCCTGAAAGAGGTGTCATTTCTTTAACATCTTGTGCATCAACAATTGAAATAAGTCTTGGAGACATAAACACAACTAATTCAGCAAATGGAGATATCAAAGTTTCAGGTGTTGTCACAAAAGAATGTGTTGGAATACCAACAATAACATAATTGTCGCCAACATTTGATGGAATTTCAAAAGAAGATAATTCACCATTAGTTGTACTTAAAACAATTTTTGCATCTATTTTTTTGTATCCACCATAATTACCATATTTACCAGTTGCACCAATTATTAAATCTGTTTCAAGTCTGTCTTCTTTACTACATTGTCCAATATCAAATCTTGATTGCCAACCATTTGGTATTGCAAAAGTTCCTTGAGATACCAAAACAACACTTGCTTGCTGGGCCATAAATTCTTGTAATGTTTTTGTGTTTATTTCTGGACTTACAACCAGCGCACGCCCAACAACCCCAGGGATAGACATACGAACATTATTTTCACCAAATGCCGGCAACATATTCATCCAAACAATCGCACTGTCTGTCTTTGGATATACACGATACACATCTATGTCCCAAGCCAACATATATTTTTTAGATGACACATCAGCAATAATTTTAGACACTTCACGTTCAGTTTGATAATCACCTTCGAAAACAACTGTTTTATCTTGCCAGTTCACTAATAAATTATGAACATCTGCACCACGCATAGCATCTAACATAGCCATTATCATTGTTTCGTCTTTTGGCATTTTTATCATCCATTTACCATGTCCAGACAAATGAATTTCACCAAATTCTGCATCATAAGAATAATAAACACGACCAAGTTTTGCCATCAAATCAACAGCGTCTGTCAAAGAACTTGTAGAAATCGAACCAGATATTTTTTCAAATGTTGCTTGGTCTTCTATGACAGATATATCTGTGTCTTCTAACAATTTTTCCAAAGCATCTTTAACATACAATTTCTTAAATTCATAATCTGAAACTTTCAAATCAGGTAATTTATCACCTGTATTAAGGCGAACTATTTCTACTTTTTCTTCTGGAACCACAGAAACAACACTTTGATTATCCCAATCAACACTGCAACGTTTTGGCAAATCCAACGCAAAATGCTGGGCAGTATCTGTTATCAAAGCAGCCTTTTTTGGGAAGATTGGCACAGAATTTTCATCAATAACTGTATTTTCAACAACATTTACCGTGTCATAAAGTGGCATATTTTGTTGATTTACACACCCAGAAACAATAAAAGAACGCAACCCAAGAATTATCAAAGTTGCTTTTTTTATGCTATTTTGTGTCATTTTTTTTCCTTTTTTATCTTTCTTATATCCAGTTATACTAAAAATATAATTATATTTGTACTAAATATT
>JAGHTM010000149.1 GCA_018065345.1 Candidatus Enterousia merdequi
TTTTATAATATCGTGGTCAAATAATGCAAAACCTGCGTTTGGACGAAAAACTTTACGACGAGGATCGCCTTCAAATTCTGTTTCATATTGAGCACGCACAACAGGTCCTAACTTAAAAGAATCAAAATCCCAACAAGCATACGCTAAATCAGAAGACAATAAGATTTTATCAGCGCTTTCATCAGTTGTTTTTGCTTTATCATACGGTTTAATTGTTTGTTTCCCATATTCCATAAATACAGAATTATCCCACTTGAATCTATTAAAACCATATTCAAGTGCAGTATCTAAAACACCTTGAAGATTTTGTTGGTCTGACGCTTTTAACGCAGAAATTGTTGAATTAGCATATTCAGCTGGATTTTTAATATCCGTTTTAGACCAATCCAAACCAATACGTCTGACGTTAAGATTAAATTTTGTTTCAGATGGAGATTCTTCTGCCATACAAACAACAGGCATTATCAATGCCAATAGCATACATATTTTTTTCATTATTTTTTCCTTTTCGCTTTTTACTTCCAAACCTGTAAAACACCACCATTATCAGTATATTTCCACCCCAAAGAATGAATTTCAGTGGTAAATCTAGACCGATAATTTAACGGCATTTTTACAACGATTTGATTTCCAGTGATACTTTGAACATCTATGATTACATTATTATCACGAGTGATTCTTTTTAATTCTGCTAAATCAACAATACCATTTAATACAACTATTGATGCAGTAAATGTTTCCACAGATTCTAACGCCGGCACCCATTGTCGAATATTATTAGCACCAAGCCATCTTTTAGCAGCCTCGTTATCAATATCCATTGTTATATTCGCAGAATATGTATCCGAAGATATTTGCTCGTTAGCAACAGACGTAGATAATATAATATTCATTAATTCTTCATTTGAAGATTTTTTTATCAATTCCGAGATTTCGTCTTTGTCAGTATATTGCGACAAAACATTAAATAAAATTTGTCTTCTGGCATTATTCATTGCGATATTCTTTGCTGTCGAAGCTGTTTCGCTTGTTTGATTCACAAATACAGTATCAGACAAAGTTATACTGAAAGCACTTGTTATGAACATACAAGACATAAAAACAAAACTATAAAAACACACTAAAAAACGTTTCACTTTCAAACCTATTAAAATTTAATATCAAGACCAATTCTGATTCCCATAGATTTGTATATAGAATCAATTTCATCGTCTGCCTCTGATTTCCAGCCCGCAGATTTCAATTCGCGCAATTCAAGAAGATTTAATTCGCCTTCTTCAGTCAAAATACCATCATCATTCCAACTTTCATAAACATCTAACAAATTTTGATAAACTTCTTTGTTATAATATGTTGTAGCGGTTGCGCCAGATACACTGTAATAATCATAAGCAAATCCCAAAGACAAACCAATGTTATCAGTCAATTTTGTAGTCCATGCAGTATTTAAACCAAAATGATATGCATCACCAAATTTTCCAGAATCTTCAACACTTGTTGGATGTTCCCAATCGATACGATATGGTTGGTCACCTTCTGAATTATATACTGGCAAACCAAATTCAATACCAGCTGTTAAATTATTATTATTGTTGATTGCATAATTCATATCTAAACCAACATAAGGCCCAGCCCATTCTGTTTCGTAAATATGAGTTTTTCCAGATTGTTCATAATAATAAGTATTTCCAACATCTATTTGAGAAGCCCCAGCATCATTCAGTATCACATAACCACCATTGGCATTAACCAATACATTCAAGTGATTTCCATTTACGTCAACAACTGCCTCCGTATCAGATGTAGCAACATCAGATATAGCAAACCCAGCATAACTACGCACATTTCCAGCAGCATCAGTAAATCCAATATAAGGGCTGCATTGAATTTCCCCAGGTTGAACTTCTAAACAATTCACAAAACTGTTAGAATTCACGACATCAATTATAGCACCATAATTCTTTTCAGTAGAAACCTTATATTTGAAATAACGATATCCAACAGACGGTGTAATTTTCATATTTCCAAAACTGAAAAAATCCGTCAAACCAATTGATGCATTAAAACCAAATTGACTGCCACCTTTACTTGAACCAATAGATACAGCAGGATTTCCACGCAATAAATATTCACCTTGATTATCGACTTCTATTTCCTGAATTTCCCACAAAGCTTCCGAAGTAATATCATCATCCACCATAGAAGTTTCACCGTATTGAAAACCATACAAAGCCCCTACTTTGATTTCCATAGGTGTCGTATTGCCAAAATAATAAGTTCCTTCACCACTTATTACATTCCAGCGTAAATTGTCATAATGCAATTTAGAACCTGCTGTTTTCATATCAAAATTCCAATTTGCAAATTCATGCGAAGCATTTACATCCAAAACCAAACCTTGTTTTTTAGATGACGCTTCTGATTTTTTTGACGAAACTTTTTGTGATTCTGTTGGACGAACAATACCAGCACGTTGACCATAACTGGCGCCAGCACCATAAGAATTATAATATCCACCCTTGCTGTAACCATAACGTTGTTGTGAATTTTGGTATAAATTTCCATTGTAATAAGTTCCTGCAGCACCAGCAATTACAGGCATAGCAGCAAAAACACTTACATTCATCAATAACGCACAAAATTTTTTCATGATTATTCCTTTCCAATAAATTTATGCATATTATAACATAAAAATGTTGAAAAAAAAATAGTTTTATAATATGTTTGTTAAAAAAATGCGGCCGTGGCGAAATTGGTAGACGCGTAGCACTAAGGATGCTATGGAGAAATCCTTGGGGGTTCGATTCCCCCCGGCCGCACCAAACAAGATTAAAAAA
>JAGHTM010000011.1 GCA_018065345.1 Candidatus Enterousia merdequi
TTTTCAGAAATCATTTTATTATAAACAAAAATTATCGCGATAAATGTAACAAAAGGAATAATTATAGAAACAATAAAAGGTATCATAAGCGATGTTAAATATATAAAATCACCAAAACTAACACCGTATGTCAGCAGGAATTTCATCATGCTCATAATTTGCATCATCCATGAAAGCCCTGTTAAAATCATTAAAAGCATTACAAAAATGCCAATAATCTGACTTCTAAAATATTTATTGATTATATTCATTGTGAATAAAGTATAAAGCTCAAAACAAGAACCGTCAAGCAACAAAGCATTTGAAATAAAAATGTTTAATAAAACCGTAAATTTTTCTTGATTTTTTACGATTCGAACATAATAATATAAAGTGTTCTTAAATAAAGTTTTAAGAGCGGGGTTCAAAAAACCCCGCTCTTTCAATAAAAGGCAATAAAAATACAAGGAGAAACAAAATGTCTTTTGAATCTATGCCACGTCAAGATTTATTACTAGCGATTGATTCTTTGGCGCAAGAAAAAATGATAGACAAAGAAACTGTTATAGAATCTTTGGAAGCCGCTATTGCAAAAATCGCAAAGCATAAATATGGTGAAGAATTTAATATTGTTGCAAACATAGACCGTAAAAACGGTGCAATACACGTAAAACGTTTGTTTACTGTTATTGAATCTCCTGAATCTATGGGCGAAGAATACGATGCAAACACTATGTTAACCATAGACAAAGCAAAAAAATATGCACAAAACCCAAATGTTGGTGACACTGTCGAAGATTCTTTGCCAGAACCAGAATTTGGACGTATGGCTTTCCAAACTGCACGTCAAATTATGACAGCACGCGTAAGAGATGCTGAAAAAGGACGTCAATTTGAAGAATTCAAAGATAATATTGGTGATATTGTAAATGGTGTTGTTAAACGTATTGAATTTGGTAACGTATTTGTTGATATAAATGGTAAAGCAGAAGGTTATATCAAAAACACAGAACTTATCCCTGGCGAACGTTTGGCTGCTGGTGATCGTGTTCGTGCTTTGATTATGGACGTTGTTCGTTCTAATTCTGGCCCACAAATATTTTTAACAAGAACACATCCTTTGTTTATGGAAAAATTATTCACTCAAGAAGTTCCAGAAATCTACGAAGGTATAATTAAAATTAAATCTGTATCACGCGCTCCTGGTTCACACGCTAAAATTGCTGTTGAAACCCAAGATCCATCTATTGACGCTGTTGGTATGACAGTTGGTATCAAAGGAACACGTATTCAACCTGTAATCAACGAATGTCACGGTGAAAAAATCGATGTGATTTTATATTCCGAAGACCCTGCAGTATTTATCGTCAATGCAATGCAACCTGCAAAAGTTGCTAAAATTATTGTTGATGAAGACACACATACTGCGGCTGTGGTTGTCACAGAAGACCAACAATCTTTGGCTATTGGTCGTCGTGGACAAAACGTTCGCTTGGCATCTCAATTAACAGGATGGAACATTGATGTTATGAGCGAAGCCGAAGAACAAGAACGTCGTGCAAAAGAATTCAAAGAAAAGACAGAATTGTTCACACACGCATTGGATGTTGACGATACAATTGCACAATTGTTGATAAGCGAAGGTTTCAGAACTATTGAAGAAATCGCATACGTTGAACAATCTGAATTAGATTCTATCGAAGGATTTAACCCAGAATTGGCATCAGAATTACAAAATCGTGCAAAAGCACATCTTGCAAAAATAGAACAAGATTATTTTGATAACGGCCACAAAATGGGTATGACTGATGATTTGTTGAATTTTGATTTTATCAAACGTCCAACAATTATGAAACTTGGCGAAAACGACATTAAATCTTTATCTGACTTGGCTGATTTAGCATCTGATGAATTAGTTGAAATTTTGGGTGAAGACAATATGTCATCACGTTTGGCTGAAAAAATCATTATGAAAGCCCGTGAAATCGCATACGGCATTGTTCAAGAAGAAGATGCTGAATAAAAAATAAAGAATAACATTAAAACCAAAGGTTAAAATATGGCGACATTAACACTTGGAAAATCTGTGACAGTTGATGCAGTGCAAAGTAAAAAAGGCGACGCGGTCTTTGTAGAACGTCGTCGTCGTATTGTTGCACCAGGCAGTAAAGAATTGCGTGAAGAACCAAAGAAAGTTGAATCAGCACACAGTGTTGCAGACGAAAAATTGCGTGCTGTGTTGGCTGCTGCAAAAGCAAGAGATGAAGAACGCAAAAAACGCGAAGCCGAAGAAGAGGCTGCTCGTCGTGCCAGAGAAGCAGAAATAGAACGCGAAAATCGTGAATACGAAGCTGTCAAAGAACAATTGGCACAACGTGAAAACGAAACAGAACAAGCCCAAGAAGAACCTGTTATTGTTCCTGTGCGTGAAAACACACATGAAAATCACGAAAGCAAGAAAAACAATGTCGCCTTTGCTAATCGCAACAATCGTCGTGACGAAGATAATGATGATATGCGTGGCAACAAACAAAATCGTTTCAAAAAAGATTTCAAAAAAGGCGGTAAAATATCCATACACGATATTGTTATCGGTGGTGGGGATGATGACGATGATGATGAAATCGGTATTCGTGGTGCAAATCGCAGAAGAAGTGAAGCATCATTGAAACGTTTTCGTGAAAAAGCACGCGCTGTATTTACTGCACCTCAAAAAGTTGAACACATTGTCACTTTGGGCGACACAATCACAGTCAAAGATTTGGCTGCTGCTATGGCCGAAAAAGTTGGTAATGTTATCAAAAAATTGATGGAAATGGGTATGATGGCATCTATGAATCAATCTATTGATGCAGATACTGCTGAATTAATTGCCAGCGAATTTGGTGCCACTGTAAAACGTGTTGATGTAAAACCATACGCAAATATTTTGGAAGAACAACCACACGAAGAAAGATTACAACATCGTTCTCCTGTTGTCACTGTTGTAGGACACGTTGACCATGGTAAAACTTCGTTACTTGACGCTTTCCGTAATGCGAACGTTGTTGCAGGCGAAGCAGGTGGTATTACTCAACATATTTCTTCATACGAAGTAAAAACAAAATCTGGTGCGACAATAACATTTTTGGATACCCCTGGTCACGAAACATTTACAGCAATGCGTGCACGTGGTGCACAAATTGCAGATATTGTCGTTTTGGTTGTTGCTGCTAATGATTCTATTATGCCTCAAACTATCGAAGCAATAAATCACATACGCGCAGCCAAGGTTCCATTTATCGTTGCAATCAACAAATGTGATTTACCAGAAGCAAATCCACAACGCGTTAAAACAGACCTTTTACAACAAGAAGTCCAAGTTGAAGAAATGGGTGGAGATGTTCAATGCGTTGAAATTTCTGCTAAAACAAAAATGGGTCTTGATAAACTTGAAGAAGCCATTTTATTACAAGCTGAAATTATGGATTTGAAAGCAGATCCAGAAATGATGGCATCTGCATATGTTGTAGAAGCAAAAATGGAAAAAGGTCTTGGTGCTGTTGCAACAGTTTTAGTTCGCCAAGGAACATTATCTGTTGGCGATGTTTTTGTAGTAGGCGAAACATTTGGACGTGTTCGTGGTTTGATAAATTCAAACGGTGTTCGTGTTAAATCTGTAAAGCCAGGACAACCAGCAATGGTTTTGGGATTGGAAGCTGTCCCAAGTGCTGGTGATGAATTACACGTAATGGAAAACGAAGCACAAACTCGTGAAGTTGCTGCATATCGTGTTCAAAAAGCAAAAGACAAAGCAAACGCAGTTAAACGTTCATCTTTGGAAGAATTATTCGCAAAACGCGATGAAACCAAGAAATTGACATTGCCTGTAATCTTGCGTGCAGATGTTCAAGGTTCTGTGGAAGCGATTTCAGATATGTTGCGTGGCTTTAATTCTGACAAGGCTGGTGTTGAATTATTATCTGCTGGTGTTGGTCAAATTACAGAAGGCGATATAAGACTTGCAACTGCATCTGGGGCTGTGATAATCGCATTTAATGTACGTGCAGATTCCGCAGTTCGCGATATGGCACGTAATAACGGTATTGATATCCGTTATCACAGTGTTGTTTATCGTATTACAGATGAAATCAAAGAAATTTTATCTGGAAAATTAGCACCAGAAAAACGCGAAACATTTATTGGATACGCAGATGTTATCGCTTTGTTCACAGTTGGCAAAGGAATTCGTGTTGCCGGTTGTCGTGTAAGCGAAGGTGTAATTAAAAAATCTGCAATGGTTCGCTTGCTTCGTGATAACGTTGTTATATATGACGGCAAAATAGGGCAATTACGTCGTGAAAAGAACGAAGTTAATGAAGTAACCGTTGGTGTAGAATTTGGGATGAGTTTCGATAAATACAACGACCTTAAAGAAGGTGACAGGGTTGAATGTTATGAAGTCGAAGAAATCAAAGCCCAATTATAAAAAACAAAAAATAAAAAAACACCGGCAAACACCGGTGTTTTTTTCTGTTATAATTTAGCCTAATAAGGATAATACATTTATACAAGAATTTGTTTCATAATTATAAGGATTATAACTTGACGAGTTTATACAAGGATTTGGAACACAAGCATTATCTTTCCAAATACAATTTATATGCGTTTTACATGTATTTTCATCAGAAGAAAAATCAGCACATGTTTTTACACCAGAAATTTTCCAATTTTTAAATGTATAACCAAGTCTTGTTGGTGTTGTTTCTGGGGTTATTATTGTTCCATCATATTGCACTGATATTATTTCTGATTCTGTTCCACGATTATTGTATTCAATGCTTATCATATTTGGACGATATTCTGGATTTATATCAGAATTTGCCCCATCTTCTGAAACACCCAAAACATCATAAACACAAGATAGTGGTTCATCAACATTTTCAGCAAACACATCAACTGAATTTAATGACAATATTATTGCCGGTATTATTAAAACTTTTTTCATTTTCTATTTCCTTTTGTTATTGTAAATTACCCCAACAAATCTAAAATCCCCTGTGGTTGTTGATTTGCTTGTTCCTGCATACTAAGACGAGCCTGTTCAAGTAAATCTTCATGATACTGTGATTTCCAACCAACAAATGTATAACCTTTCTTGGCTGGCGCAGTTGTTGGAACCGTTATATTACCGTCGTATTGACATGTTGTTGTTTCAAATGTATCACCGTTTGCGTCTTTCCAATTTATGTTTATTGTATTTGCTTCCCATTCTGGCGATGCAGTCACTATTGCACCATCATCTGCTGTCCCAACTGTTTCATCTGTCAAAGTATTTGTTGTTCCTTGTTCAATAGTCAAAGCATCTGATGCATAACATTCTGATTCAGACAAAGCACCAATTTGTGATGTCTTTCCATCTGGACATTGGATTTGTTGATGTGTCTCTTCTGGACAATAATAACCAACCGGACATATTATATATTCCCCGACACAATCATTTTGTTCATCAAATTCAGAACAAGTATAACCACTGTCTGTTTCCTGTTCCCAAGCATACGCCCCGTTGATTGCCATTAATGCACAACCGATTGCGCAATATTTTATTATGTTTTTCATTTTTCCTCCTTTCAAAACAAATAAAAAACCGCCAACGAAAATGGGCGGTCGGGGGTTAGAACAGCA
>JAGHTM010000002.1 GCA_018065345.1 Candidatus Enterousia merdequi
CATTACGGCTTCAACATCATCCATTGTTGGTGCAGCATCTGCAGGAACTTCTACTTTCCCATTTCTTAAATCAAATGACATACCAGATTCAGGAAATGAATCGACATTGCATTTCATTGTGTCGCCAGCAGCAAGAGTTGTTGTAGCTAAAACTGCATTTGAGTTTGCGTCTCTTAATTCAACAACAGCAACACATTGTGAGCCAGGATTACGGCGAACACCAGATTCTGGAACATCCCATTTGAAAGAACCATTTGGATAAATCATGGAACAAGCTTCTAAATCTGAAACAGTTACGTCATTTGATGTGTTATTAGATATAGATTCTGCCAAAGTTTTATCAGAAACTTCTATTGGTAATACGGCGGTTTCTGCAGCCTCGGTGTCTTGCATCGCTTGTTGATATTGTAAAGCACTGATTTGTTGGTAAGCGCTGGAATAAGAACGATTAGAATTTTTTGTTTTGACAACAGCTTCCAAAGGCATTGTGGAAACGCATGCTAAAATAAACGAAAATAAAGATAATTTACAAATTCTCTCTCTCATTTTCTATTTTCTTAAAATTCTAGTCTTAATCTTACACCAACATCCAAACTTGATAATCTTGAACTTTCGGTCCAGTTTGTATAATGGAATACGCTGTCATAAGGTGCTTCGTATTCGTCGCCAGCGCCGTCACTTAACCATTCTGTCTGGGACACAACAATAGAACCAGATGTTTTTACTTTACCCAAATTAGCATAACGGACAAAGAAATCCAATTTCAAACCGTCGTTCATTGAAGTTGTTACACCAGCTTCTAGTTGAAATGCCATTTGTTCCATTGTTCCGCCGTTGTGATACGCATAAACATCAGAAATAGCAGTTAATCCACCAGCGACAACAGAACCAGGACCAAGACCACCAGTTTCATCATAAAAACTTGCATCATATACAACATAATCAGCAATTGTATTTAATGATAATCCAACACCGGCACCAACATATGGACGCAAACTTCCACCCATAACATTACCAGTAAATGAGTCAATGTTATAATATACGTTCAACATTGTAGAATTTGTTGTAATAGCACCACCAGATACACTCGCTTCTGCAAAACCATCGCCTGTAGATGTTTGAACGTTATCTGCGTAAGACATACCAGAATAACGTAAATAAGAAAAGTCAACACGAACATCGCTGTTGATAGCAGCACCAACAGATACTTGTAATGGGATTACGGTGTCTTTATTAAGGTCTGATGCACGAAAAGAACCTGGCGCAAAGAAAGAGTCTGTTTCGCCGGCATAGTCTGCAGACATTTGACCTTTTAACATTGTGCTGTATCCAGCAGACAATCCAACATATAATCCGCTTTCTGCCAATCTGTCATAATCCGTAGATTGATAATATTGACGACCAGCATTTGTTGCAGAAGAACCAACACGTGGCAAAGCACCAGTTACACGGTTTGGATTTGTGACACGAATATTTTGTGCCATTGGACGACCGTTCACAGCAGATGCTGCCATCAATTGTTGTGTTGTTATATTTGTTTTGCCAGCCATCTGTTGAGGGTTGTATTGGTTGTTTATAACATACCCTTGGCGAGCAAGTTGTTGAGGATTATACACAGGATATGCAGCATCAGCCACAAATGGCAAAGACGACATAAAACCTGTCAAAACAGCAAGAAACTTGAACTTTCTCATCTTCCTTTTTACTTCCTTTGACTGTATTATATCATAAAATGCCCCTTAAAAAAAGCGTTAAAATACATTTTTTTATAAAATTAAAAGCACCCAAAATTTGAGTGCTTTATTTGTCCAATATTTATTATATTTTGATTTAAAAATTAAAATCTTGCGTTAAAACGAGCGCCAAGTTCCATTTTCAAATCAGTTGCATTTTGAGATTGAGAATGTGCTTCATCAAATGTGTATTCACCAAATATGATAAGTTGAACACTGTCAGTCATTTGATAACCCGCATTTGCTTTGATAACGTATTCATCCCAACCATCATTCATATCGATTGTTTCTGCTAAGAGTTTGTTCTTTACAATTTGTTGTAAATAGTTAAGTTCACCAGCGTCATGTAATTTTGTGTGAATGCCTTCTACACCATTATCATAATGTTCAATATATTCAAATCCGGCACCCAAAGACCATTTAGGACTCATTTGAAACATTGTATCAAATCCAAATGTGGTTTCGTGCGTTGATTTTAAATTAACAGAAATTTTATCTGGAAACCCAAGATTAGATAATTCAAGTTCCGGATCAATAGCAATTTCGTTGTTATGATTTCCAAATGTTTGTAAATATTCTGCGTGTGCAGCCAATGTCCATTTGCCTAAACGTTTTCCAGCACGAACACCAGCGATAGTGCCCCAACGACCATTTGAATAATTATCAAAGTCAAATGCTGCGTCTGAACCATAGCGAGAATATGCGCCTTTCATTGGTGTAATACCGGATAAATATGCGTCTGCATATACGTCAAAAATAACAATATCTTCTTCTGTTAATGCGCGTAATGTTAAACCAACGCGGCCACGATGCATTCCTTCGCGGTCACAATCGTCGTCTTTTGTATAGCCAAAACGTCCATGAATATCAAGTCTGTCTGTGATACCATATCCAATATCACCAGTAAAACGCCATACAGGAAATTCTTCGTTCCCGTCAATTCCTTTTTTTTCTGTAGCAATTGTTTTTTCAATTGTTTTATACATAATTGAACCACCTGCCTTTAAATACAATTCGCGATTTTTAGGCATATAAAGTGGATCTTCCATATTTGTTGTTGCAAAAGCAGCCGATGATACGACAGATGCTGTTGCTGCAATCAAACATTTCAAAGATTTTTTCATCATTTTCTCCTTTTATTATTTTGATGAAATAACCAACCCCCATTGTTGGCAAGATTGGCGCTGTATCCACACCACCCATTATTGGCAATAGTATGTTTGCCGATACAACGTTCATATTGTTGTACATTATTATGCATAAGTCAAAGGTAAAATATATTTGGCAAATACTTGAAATATACAGTTTTAATTCTATATATTTTGTAGAGAGGGTGAGCGCAAATAATAAACCAAAGGAGTTCGCCATGATGAATGAACTGAAAAATATGAGTTTAGAACAAGAACAACAAATATTATTAGGTTTGAATGTCAAAAAAACGAAAGATTTATCCCAACAAGAAATAGAAAAAATGCAAAAAGATTATATTGGGATGTATTATGCTTTGACTTCTATAAACTGGAGCCAAGGAATGACTTTGGGAATGGCATGGCAAAAAGCTCTTGAACAAATGGATGCTTTTGTTGCGTCTAAAACAAAAATGATAAATCATCCAATGAATAAACATTTGTCGAAAATTCATTCTGAATTTCGTAAGAAACAATCAGAACGTATAATGACAAGTGAATATGCAGAATGTAAATTGAACCCAGTGCATAAAAAAAGTTTTCTTGATTACGGAACAAAACGTGTCAAAGATACGAAAGATTCTTTGAATAATTTGTATCAAAAATACATGCCAGAAAAAACAGAAGTAAATAATCAACAAAAATCACACAGTTTTGATTTAGCAAAACAAAAAGCGCAATTCTTAATGCAACAAATAATGTTGCAACAAATGAAAAATAGTCGTGCTGCTTAAAATAAAAAAACACCGCCCAAACGGGCGGTTTGTTTTTAGTTTTCTAGCATTTCAGATGCACAAACACCTAATTCATAATCGTATTCTCCATACTGGTAAGTAATCGGATCATCTAGTGTATCTGGCAACCATTTTGTGATACACGGATTCGATATACATGTATTATCTTTCCATATACAATTTTGATGCTCTTTACAAAGATTTTCATCAGAAGAAAAATCAGCACAAGTTTTTACACCAGAAACTTTCCAACCAACAAATTTATATCCTGTTTTCAGTAATATACCTTGTGTTGGTTTTTCTATTTCTGCATCGTATTGGTTTGTTGTTTTTTTTGTTCCACTACCAACCGCTGCCCCACCTTGTGTGTTTGCCCAGTTTATAGTTATTACATTTGGTCTAAAATCAGCATCCATATCAGACGTTGAATTGTCTTCTGAAACACCTAAAATACCTGTATGACATGTTCCTGGCCTTTCTTCACTGGCATTAAAATTTAAGGTTCCAAAAGACGAAAACGACACCATTATCATTGGTAATATTGTTAAAATATATTTTTTCATTTTTTATTTCCTTTATTTAGTCCAAAATGTTTAGGATGTGGTTCCACCCTATAAACGTGTACCCCTTCTTGGTTGGGGCTGTTGTTGGCGTAATTATTGAACCATCATATTCACATGTTGTTGATGCAAATGT
>JAGHTM010000067.1 GCA_018065345.1 Candidatus Enterousia merdequi
CAGGCTTTGCGCGCACAAATAGACAGAAATTTTTATCACAATGCTGTGATGAATATTTTGAAATCTACACAAAATTTGGAAATCATTTTTGAATCTGTGTTTGATTTAGATATAGAAAACAAAATCGTAAATAAAAAATACAGTGCCAAATCTATTGTGCTTACAACCGGAACATTTTTGGGTGGACTTGTCACACGTGGAAATGAAAAAATTGCATCTGGTCGTTTAATGGATAATGGTGAATACCAAGAAAACGATTCGCATATATCTTCTGTATTAAAAAATGCAGGTTTTGAATTATTAAGATTAAAGACTGGAACACCTGCGCGCATTTATCGTGACAGCATAGATTTTTCTGTATGCGAAGAACAACCTGGCGATACACCTCACGATTGGTTTGGAATTGGCGATAAAAACAATAATATAAACGATAAATGCTTTATCACACATACAAATGAAATTACACATGAAATAATTCGTGAAAACATAAAAAACGCACCAATGTATAATGGTGATATTCGTGGTCTGGGGCCAAGATATTGTCCGTCATTAGAAGATAAAGTTATGCGTTTTCCAGAACACAAATCACATCATGTATTTTTAGAGCCAGAATGTTATAAAAGCGATTTGATTTATCCAAATGGTATTTCAACAAGTTTTGGTTCTGATATCCAAGAAAAATGGATACATACTATTCCAGGGCTTGAAAACGCACGCATAGCACGTTATGGATATGCAATAGAATATGATGCAATAGATGCGCGTATGTTAAAAAACACTTTGGAATCCAAAGATATTGATGGTTTGTTTTTTGCTGGCCAAATCAATGGAACGAGCGGCTATGAAGAAGCCGCGGCCCAAGGTTTGATTGCTGGTGCAAATGCTGCTGCACACGCATTAAATATAGAAATTCTTGTTGTTGACAGAACAAATTCAATGATTGGCGTTTTAATAGATGATATTACCACACTTGGTGTCGATGAACCATACCGCATGTTCACATCTCGCGCAGAATACAGATTAAATTTGCGTGCTGATAATGCTATATTGCGTCTTGGCGAAACATCTAAAAAATTAAATCTTATATCAAACGATTTATATAATAAAATTTTATCTTTGCGTGAAGATACTGCACATGAAAATGATAATTTTTATTCTGGATATATTGAAAGAAACGAACGTGAAATCGCAAACTATAAAAAAGACAGTGAATTAAAAATACCAAATAATTTTGATTACAAATCATTATCTGGATTGACTAATGAATTGGTTGAAAAATTGACTAAAACACGTCCAGAAAACATTGCAGCATTATCGCGAATACCGGGGATGACACCTGCTGGAATAATTGTAATAATGCGCAAAATAAAAAGTGGAAATAAATAAAAATATATAATAAACTTTGCGCAAGCACGCCGGTTTAGCTCAGTTGGTAGAGCATCTCATTCGTAATGAGGGGGTCGTAGGTTCAAGTCCTATAACCGGCACCAGAATAATAAAAACACCGGCAAATGCCGGTGTTTTTATTGCAACAAAGAAGCACAACTATTTGTTTCATAATTGTATTCTTGATACCGACAAATTAATTCGTCTGAAAACCTACTAAATGCACACATCACACACGGATTTACTATGCATGTACTATCTTTCCAAATACAATTTTGGTGTTTTTTACAAAGATTTTCACCTGATGAAAAATCAGCACAAGTTTTTACACCAGAAACTTTCCACCCAACAAATTTATAACCTATTTTACCTGGTTCGGATTCTGGTTTTTTAACCTTGCTATCGTATGAATTGATTGTTTTATCTCCACCTATATGACTTGTTTGCCAACTAATCGTCATCACATTCGGTCTAAAACCAGCATCCATATCAGACGTTGAATTGTCTTCTGAAACACCTAAAACATTTATATTACATGTTCCTGGTCTTTCTTCGCCAGCATTATAATGACGAACTATCATACCAAAGCCATCTATGGAAATCATTATCATTGGTAATATT
>JAGHTM010000055.1 GCA_018065345.1 Candidatus Enterousia merdequi
ACAAAAATATGGTTGGGTATTCATAGAATACAAATATAAATTTATAAAGAACAAACACGCTTTGACATGCGTTCAATTTACTAAACAATGTTGTAATATAAGAAATAAAAAAATCATAACTCCGTATGATTTATTCAAGTTTATAACCCGAAAATAAAAAATGCCCAAACGGGCATTTTTTATTTATTTGTTTTTTTAATAATATACATTTGTAAAATTCCAAATAAATTAGATATCGTCCAATATAACACTAATCCAGATGGCATCCAAGCAAACATTACAGTAAACAATACTGGCATCCATTTCATAGCACGCTGTGTAGAAGCCATAGCATCATTTACACCAGACTGTGGTTTAACTGACTGTAAATATTGTTGTAACCACATTGTTGCACCCATCAAAATAGGTAATATAAAATATGGATCCATAGCAGCCAAATCAGATATCCACAAAAATCTTGCGGAACGCATTGGTACAGAAATCAATAACGCTTTATACAAAGCAAAGAATATAGGTATTTGTATCAACATAGGCAAACACCCAGACATCGGTGATGTTTTATGTGTTTGATAAACTTTCATCATTTCCATTTGCAAACGTGCTTTGTCATTAGCATATAATTTTTGCACACGTTGTAATTCTGGTTGCATTTTTTGCATAGCCATCGTTGAAGCAAATGATTTGCGTGTAAGTGGCCATATTAAAATGCGCAAAATCAAAGTCATTAAAATAATTGCGACACCATAATTGCCAACCAAAGCAAACAACCAATTTATCATCCAAAGCATTGGCTGTGCAAAGAACCAAAACCAACCGTAATCTATGGTTTTACTTATTCCAGGAATATTATTTTCAGCAGCATTTACAGCAGTTGTTTCACGTGGTCCAGAAAAGACATAAGTATTTATTTCTTTTTGTTCGTGTGCTGGGATTTTTATAGCAGCCACAGATGTATCAGCCACATAATAATCCCCAGATTTTTTCACACTTATTGTTTGGTCATTTGCATCCACAGAAGCGATTGTTTCCCAATATTGATTTGCAAATCCAAGAGAACCACGCACAGATGAATATGCATAAGATTTTTTATTTAATTTATTCCAATTTGCATATTCTAATTTAGAATTAGCATAAACAACACCACCAGATTCAACAACACCAGATGCTTTATCATTGCCACTTTGTACAATACGGACATACGGTGATATGTTTATCTCTTGCCCAGAATTATTTTTAATAACATCTGATACTTTTATTACATATCCATCCAATGTGATATTACGAGCAAAAGAAACATTTGTTCCATAATACATAGTTCCAGATTTCAGATTCCAATTTGTATTTACATTTGGTGTTTTTGCATCACTTGAAACAAAACCAACTTCTATAAAATTATTTTCATTTGATAACAAAGAAACATTTTCTTTTGTCTTTGCATCATTCAAATGTTGTTTCAAAACAATATTAGAAATACGAAGCCCAGAAACATCAGCAGATATTTCATCATTTGAAATATTACGTGAAGCAACTATAGTTTTTTCTATGTTAAAAGTGTTTTGAACATTTGATTGAATATTATTTGGCTTTAACCACAAACCCATTAGCCACCAAGCAAGAAAGAACAAACCCAACCACAATAAAAAACCAGAAAATCTGGACGGCTTTTTAGCACTTTGTGTATTAGCCCACTGGTTAAAACCATTATCCATATATTGCACCATTTTTTAGTCCTTTGATTTAATTTTTTTACGATTTATAAACACATTTATTAAATATAAAATAACACCGAATGTGATAAACATATCACCGACATTAAATATCGCCGGAAAAGTCCAAAGTCCGCCAATATGCCATTGAATAAAATCTGCCACAGCACCAAAACGAATTCTATCAACAAGATTTCCAAGTGCACCACCAACAATCATTGCAATCGGCAAACGTTCATAAGATATTGCACGTTTGAATAAATAATATATCAGCCATACAATAATCAAAGCCGTAGCAATACTTAAAACAATCGGCATCACAGAATTAAAAGCAGAAAAAGAAACGCCTTTGTTCCAAATAAAATGAATATTAAACAAATTAGAAAGCCCGTAATCACCACCGATAATATCGTTCCACGATGCAATTACACCATTTATATTGCATTTTGCACAAATAATATCAGGGTTTAAAATAGATTCCCCATATTTCGCTGATAATAAATCAAGTAAATATTTTTTAGATAAAAAATCTGCCGCAAAAACGACAAAAATAATTGCTATATATTTCAAAAACTTTTTCATAATTTCTCCGTTTTTGAAAATATAGCAATTAGATATCATAAAATCAAATATAATTGATGTATAAAATTATTCTTTTACTTTCCAGCCGACAAAATTATAGCCTGTTTTTGTTGGTTGTAACGGTAATGTTATTCCAGAATCATAAGTACATGTGTTTGTGGAATATTGTGTATCACCATTATACCATTTTAATGTTATCGTATTTGCTGTCCATTCTGCAGTCAATGTTGTTGAACCACTGTTTGTTTCTAATGTTTCACTATCACAATCTGCATTTGTTGCACTTGGCGCTATCGCCACTCTGCGTGGTGCAGATGGTGTTGATTCAATACATAAACCAGTAGTTTCATCATACCCATTCAAACAACATTCTTCTATACTGGTTAAGCCAATAGCGGTGTTATCATAATTTGACGGACATGAATATAGCCCTTTACCATAATCTCTTCCTGTCGCCGGACAAAAATTGCTGGCATCAGGACAATAATTACCTTCACTACAAATAACACAAGCCAAAAAACCAGCACCATTTAAACCAACATATTGTCCTGCAAAACAAGTCTGAGAATATGCAGGTATCTCATCACCAGATTGAGTTGGAAAATATCCACAAGGCAATTCCGGTTTTGGATCATCTGGCGTTGGGGTTGGCTCATCTGGACCTTCTGGTATTGGGTCTTGTTTCCCTAATTCTCCACCACCAATAGTTGGACCTGCCGCACCCATTGCTGATACAGATACAAACACACCAAGTAATGATATTAAAAATATACGTTTCATTATCTCTCTCTTGTATTTCCAAACAAAAAACCGCACTTGGTAAAAATCAGGCGGTTGGAGGCTCAAAACAATTCAGTAAGAAATTGCGCGCTTATTTAATTATATCGCGTCCCTCCAACC
>JAGHTM010000048.1 GCA_018065345.1 Candidatus Enterousia merdequi
TTAAACGAATATGATGCCAAAGGTGAAGTATTATCTATTTATACTTTCCGTGATTTTACAGACCTTTGCCGTGGGCCACATGTTGCGTCTTCGAAAGATTTGCCAAAAGATGGTTTTAAGATAAGAAGTGTTGCGGGGGCTTATTGGAAGGGCGATTCTAAAAATAAAATGTTGCAACGTATTTATGTTGATGCTTTTGCAAACGCAGAAGAATTAGAATCGTTTTTGAAAATGCAAGAAGAAGCCGCGCAACGTGATAATCGTAAACTTGGTAAGGATATGGATTTGTTCCATTTTGAACCAGAATATGCACCGGGTGCTGTGTTTTGGCATGACAAAGGGTACAAAGTATATCGTAAATTGATTGAATATATTCGCGCTCGTCAAAATCGTGAGGGGTATTTGGAAATATCTACACCAACGGTTATGGAACGTTCTTTGTGGGAAAAATCTGGACATTGGGCGAAATATGCATCTCATAATTATTCTGGAAAAACACTAGACGGTAAAGATTTTTGCGTAAAACCAATGTCTTGCCCTGGTGGAATGTTGGTGTATGCCCAAGGAATGAAATCTTATAAAGATTTGCCATTGTATCTGGCAGAATTTGGTAAGGTGAATCGTTATGAAGCATCGGGTGCTTTGGCCGGTTTGATGCGTGTTCGTGAATTGACTCAAGATGATGCTCATATCTTTTGTACAGAAGAACAAATGCAAGAAGAAGTTGTTAAGGCATTAAAATTGATTTTAGAAATTTATCATAATTTAGGTTTTGACAAGGTTTTGATGGATTTGGAAACTCGGCCAGATTCAGAATTTCGTATTGGTTCTGACGAAGTTTGGGATTTTGCAGAAGATACTTTGCGTAAGGCATTAGATACAGCAGGTGTAGAATATGTTATTGCAGAAGGAGAAGGGGCTTTTTACGGTCCAAAGATTTGTGTGTATCTGTGGGATGCAATTGGTCGTAAATGGCAATGTGGTACTGTTCAATTAGATATGAATTTGCCAGAAAGATTTGATTTGTCTTATATTGGTGAAGATGGTGAAAAACATCGTCCTATTATGTTGCATCGTGCAATGTTAGGTTCTATCGAAAGATTTATGGGTATCTTGCTTGAATCTACAGGTGGTGTTTTGCCTTTGTGGTTATCTCCGGAACCTGTTGTTGTTGTTCCTGTATCTGAAAAATATAAAGATTATGCAAATGATGTAGTCAAAGATTTACGTGATGCTGGAATAAATGTTCGTGCAGATTTACGAGATGAAAAAGTAAATTACAAGGTTCGTGAATTATCTTTGTCTAAGACTCCAATCATAGCGGTTGTCGGTGAAAAAGAAATGAACGATAAAACTGTGACATTGCGTTATTTGGGCAAAGAAGGTCAAGATGTAAAATCTTTATCTGAATTTGTTGAATATATGAAAAACGCAATAAAAATGCCTTTATAAAAAAATAAGAGTGCGAAAAATCGCACTCTTTACTTATATTAAAGAAAGGAAAAAATTGATGAAAAAAATAATGTTATTAGTTGCGCTAGTTTCCATTTTTGCGATATCTGGATGTTGTAATTGTGAAAGTGAACCAATTGTTGAATCTAATCATAAATTGATTGTTCCGCCTAATTTTGGAAATATGCCAAAATAAATTTGGTTTATTACTTTTTTATGGTATAATGTATCCATAGTGAATCAAAAATGGGGGATACAATGGAACAAGAAGAAAATTTAGATTTGTTAGATTTAGAACCAGAATCAGAAGTTGATGCTTTGCCAGAAGCCGCACCTTTTTCTGCACCACATCCAAAAAAACCTTGGTTGTTGATGGGACTTGGGGTTGCGATTATTGTGTTGGCAACTTGGATAGTTGTTGCGCGCATTGGTGGTAATTCTGGAACAACAGTAGATATTGATTTAGATGAACCTGTGGTCGAAAATACTGACAATGTTTCAGCACCGGTTGCAGATTTAAATGTCCCTGAAAAACCGGTTGATACTGTTTCAAAGTCAGTTGAAAAAGAAAAAACACAACCTGAGCAGAAACCTGTTGAAACAAAAACTGTAGAAGTTGATGGAACACCTGTACGTGTTGTTAGCGACAGAAAGGAAGTCACATTTAATCCTGATAAACCTGTAAATAAGCCTGTTGCAAAGAAAAAAACAAGAAAAGCAACAAGTCAAAAAGTAAGCAGTGCTTCAACTGGAAGTATTTATGTTCAATTTGGTTCATACAGTACACGTGCATTGGCTCAGGCTGCAGAACGCAAAATGCGTGCTGGACATGATAGTTTGTTTGCTGGAAAACAGTTTGTTATATTGGCTGCACAAGTCAAAGGTCAAACTACATATCGTTTAAGAGTTGCATTCCATAGTGCAAATGAAGCAAATGGTTTTTGCAGAAATGCAAAATCAGACGGTCTTGATTGTTATGTAACAAAATAAAGAGGTTTTATTATGAGAAGCGGAATTTGGGAAATTGTTTTAATTGTTGTTTTAATTTTGATTTTGTTTGGTTCTGCTAAAATTCCAGCAATGGCAAAAAATATTGCTAATGGAATAAAAACTTTTAAGAAAGAAATTAAAGCAGAGCAACCAAAGAAAACAACAGTTAAGAAAAAATCAGTTTCAAAAAAGAAATAAAAAAACCGCCAAATCGGCGGTTTTTTATTTTTAATGTTTTTTCTGTTCGTATTCTTCTTGTTCTTCAACAGTCATTGTAGCAAGTGGTCGTGCAAGCATACGTTGCAAGCCAATTTCTTCACCAGATATAACACTGTATCCAAAAGTACCGTTTTCCATGCGTTCTAATGCAGCATTTATTTTTTGTAATAAATTTGCATTACGTTCAGACATGCGCAAATTCATAGTAAGTTCTTGTTCTGCGGATGCTTGGTCTTGTTCGTCACCAACGCCGTTGTTGTCGTTTTTTTCTGCCATACGAACATCGTTTAATACAGAATCTCTGTCGTGCATCAAATCTTCGCGTTGAGTGTTTAATAACTGATAGAAATAAGCCAACTGTTCGTCACACATATATGGTTCCGATTTTTTTGGAACATATTTTGGGTTAAGGTCAAGAGTTTTATAATTCTTTTTTGCCATTTATGCAGCCTTTAATTCTTTAATCCATTGTTCTAGTGTTTCTTCGTCCATCAAACCTGTTCTGGCTTCTTTTAATTCGCCATCTTTGAAAGCCAAAACACTTGGAATGCTACGAATACCAAATTTAACAGGTGTGTTTCTGTTTGTTTCATCTATTTCAAATTTTACAAAATTCACATCCAATTCGTTTTCAGAAACATTTTCGAATATAGGACCAAACATTTGACAAGGTCCACACCAAGAAGCCCAAAAATCTACCAAAGTTAAACCTTGGCCAATCATTGAATCAAATGTTTCATCATTAGCGTGTTTCAATGCCATTTTTTTCTCCTTAATAGTGTTGCTATTTCGTTTTAGTTTATTATAATCATAACAAAAAGCAAGAGAAAAACTATATGAAAAAAGTCGTATATATGGATGCTGCAGCAAGTTGGTTAAAACCTCAATCAGTGATTGAAAGTGAGGTTGATTTTCTGACGAATAATTATGCTAATGCCGGACGCGGTATTTGCGAACGGGCAGGCAAAGTAGATGATTTAATTGCTGAATCAAGAGTTAAAATTGCAAATTTTATTGGTGCAGACTCTACAAATATAGTTTGGACTTATGGAACAACTGATTCTATGAACAGAATAGTTGATATTGTGACAAAAACTTTGCCAAATAAACATCCAACAATTGTTGTTTCTGATTTAGATCATCACAGTTCTCGTTTGCCATGGGAAATGTACGCAAAAGATAATAATTGCAAAATTATCACTATGCCATTAGATGAAAATTTTAATATAGATACAAAAACAATTCCAGATGGTGATATTTATGTTATAACTGCGATGTCTAATGTAATGGGTGCTGCACAAGATGTTTCTTCTATTATTGGTGTGATACGCAGTAAAAATAAACAAGCAATAACCATTGTTGATGCTGCGCAATATGTTGTTCACGCAAAAATAGATGTAAAGAAATTTGATTGTGATTTCTTGGCTTTTTCTGGACATAAAATTGGTGCAGATACTGGTGTTGGGGTAATGTATATAAAAAATCCAGATTATTGGAATGTTGATAAATTTGGTGGTGGTATGGTCAATAAAATTATAGATAAAGAAAATATAATTTTGAATAAATCGCCAGAAAAATACGAGGCAGGAACATTACCATTGACCCAAATCATAGGTTTATCCAAAGCCATAGAATATTTATCAAATTGGAACGGTGGAAATGATTTGATTTCTTTTATGTATGATGAATTATCGAAAATAAAAAATATAAAACTTGTAACATCAAAAGATTCGTCTTTGATTACTTTTGTTGTTAAAAATATGCATGTTTTAGATTTTGGGGCTTTGATTGGTATGCAAAATATTTGTATTCGTGTAGGAAATATGTGTGCGACTTGGATACATAAAAAATTAAATATAGACGGAAGTATTCGTATATCTGTTGGACCATGGAATACAATGGATGACGCAAAATATGTTATTGAAAAAATAAAAAAGATAGTGGAATAAAATGACAGAAATGCGTGAAAAAATCATTGAAGAAATAAAAAAAGTATATGACCCAGAAATTCCGGTAAATATTTGGGATTTAGGTTTGATTTATGATATATCTGTGAACAAAGATAATATTGTTATAGAGATGACTTTTACAAGTCCGACTTGTCCAATGATGGATGATATTGTGAATCAAGTTAAAACAAATATAGAAACTGTATCAGATGGTAAACCTGTGGAAGTTAAACTGGTATGGGAACCTGCATGGGATTTATCAAAAATGAGTGATGCTGCGCGTATAGAATTAGATTTGACAGAACAAGGATGGTAAATTAAATGACTTTTGAAGAAATAAAAAAATCTTTGTCTTTGTTAAACGAGCCAAGTGATAAATTAGAAATGGTTATGGATATCGGAAAAACACTCGCTACTGTTCCAGAAGATGCAAAATGTAATGAAATCTTTGGTTGTGCATCGTTTGTGAAAATATGTGAAAAAGATGGTGCCTTTTATGGTTATGCCGATTCTATGATGGTGCGTGGAATTGTTGCGATAATTTTATCTATGGTTGAAGGAAAAAATAAACAAGAAATAAAAAATATGGACTTGTTACAAGAATTTAATAGTCTTGATTTGCATTTTGGGGCATCGCGTTTAAATGGTATTCAATCTATGATTAGATTTTTTCATAATTTGTGATAGAATATAAGATGTAAAGGGAAGGATTTTTTATGCGTGACGATGAAAAAATGTTTCAGATTGGTTTTTCAGTATGCTTGGGCATGGTTTTTTTAACCGTTTTTTTGATGGTATGTTATCGTGTTCAAAATGATAATTTGATCTCTGTTCAGCATAGTTTAGAAACAACAAATCATGAATCTGATATAGCAGGAACGAAATTATCTGCATTGCTTTCTGCAGATTCATTGAGAAGTTCTGTAAAAGAATCGAACCCACGTGCAGAATTTGTGTCATTTAGTAAAACTGTACACATAGATGATATACCAATGGTGGAATAAAATGCGTTTTAATATTGGAAAAGATATTTTACCACATGAATACAAAGGCGAAATTTATAATCGTGAAAGTGCAAATCGGTTGCATATTATCAAAGCTGTATTTGTTTTTTTATTTTGTGTTTTTATTGCCAGAACATTACAACTTGGGCTGTTAAGTAGTGAATATAAAAAATATAATTTAAGTGGTTCTGAGATAGAAAGCAGGGCAGATATCATAGATAGAAATGGTGTCGTTCTTGCTAAAAGTATAAGATCTGGAAACATAAAATTATTTCCATCACGCGTGAAAGATAAACACGTTGATAGTGTCGCAAATGTTATTCATAATATTTCCCCTATGGATTATTCTGTGGAAGACGCTTTGAATTTAATACATTCTGGAAAACGTGGCGTGTATATCAAAAAAAATGCCAGTGAAGAACAGCTTAAATATGTCAGGGAAGCACACAGAAAATATGATTGTTTTGAGATAGAACAATTTACAAAAAGATATTATCCACAAAGAAATGTTTTTGCTCATGTTATCGGTTTTGCTGGTAAAGATGCAGGACTTGAAGGTGTAGAATTTATATATGATAAATACTTGCAAGAAAATGAAGATCCTTTGCGGTTGTCCATAGATTCTCGTGTTCAAAATATTTTCCATGAACAATTGACGCGTGCAATGGATAAATATCGTGCCAAAGGGGCTATGGGTATGTTGATGAATTCAAGTACTGGTGAAATGGTTGCTATGGTTCAAATTCCAGATTATGACCCGAATAATATAAATGCGAGTTCTGTGTCTGTGCGTAAATTAAAATTATTGCGTGATAATTTTGAAATGGGGTCAATATTCAAAATATTTAATACGGCAATGGCATTTGAAAATGGTTTGCAAAATAAAGAATATAAGATAGATGAACCATTGATGATATATGATAAATTTGGTAGAAGGGCTATGCGAAAGCCAATAGATGATGTGTCTTCATTCAAGCGAGATATTAAGAAAATGGGTGTCAAAAATATGAAAGCTCCAGAGATAATGTTGCATTCTTGTAATGTTGGAAGTGCACGCATTGCTCTTGATTTGCCAGATGGAACACAAAAAGAATTTTTCCACAGATTGAATTTTGATAAACCATTAAGTTTAGAATTTGGAAAAACAGAAACAGCATTGACATATAAAGTTTGGGGTCCTGTAGAAAGAGCAACTGCTGCATTTGGGCATGGTATTGCAGTAACACCAATGCATTTATTGTTGGGAGTTAATGCTATGACAAATGGTGGAATTTATATCTATCCTACATTATTGAAAAGAAATGTTGGTGCCGTGCGTGGAGAAAGAATCTTAAGTTCAGAGATTTCATCTAATTTACGTAATATAATGTTTAATATCGCTGAAAAAACTACTGCAAAGAAAGCGCGTGTCAAAGGTATTGATATTGGCGGAAAAACAGGGACTGCTGAAAAACGTGGTGCAGATAGATATGTTGATAAAAATAGAAATGTTACGGTGTTTACAGGAATCTTTCCTGTGTCTGCACCGCAGTATATAATAATGATTATGTTGGATGAACCACAGGGGACAAAAGAGTCTGGTGGTTGGAAAACTGCAGCATGGAATGCAGTGCCAACAGCCGGTGCAATATTAGATGGAATCATACCATTGCTATTTGAATAATTTTATAGTATAATTATACCGATAATAAAAAAAAGAGTGAATAGTGCGTAGAATAGTAGAAAACTCCATGCTTGGAAAAGTATGGGAAGTGTCGGATAATTATAATCAAAATATTGATTTAAGCGATACAGAAAATTTAGTTAGAAACATTTTGATTTCTCGTGGCATTGTTGATGACACAGAGATGGAACGTTTTTTACATCCTTCAATTAAAGAATACATGCCGGATCCATTTGTCCTTAAGGATATGGATATCGCAACACGTATTATTGCAGATGCAATTTGTGAACATAAAAAAATTGCTATTTATGGTGATTATGATGTTGATGGAATTACATCTACTGCGGTATTTGTAAAGTATTTGCAAAATATTGGAGTTGATGTTTCTTGGCATTTGCCAACGCGTGAAGGCGAAGGTTATGGCCTTAATATTTCTGCCATAGAACAAATTGCAAAAGATGGTGTCGATTTAATAATAACTGTTGATTGTGGAATAAGTGGAAACGCAGAAGTTGATAAAGCAAAAGAATTAGGGTTAAACATAGTTATCACAGACCATCATTCACCAGATACAATTTTGCCAAACGCAGATGCAATCATAAACCCAAAACGTACAGATGATACATCTGGTTTAACATTTTTGGCTGGAGTAGGGGTTGCATTTTTGACTTTGGTTGCATTAAATCGTGAGTTAAAAAATAGAAACTTTTTTGATGAAAATAAACCACAAATAAATTTATTAAATTATATGGATTTAGTTGCGCTGGGAACAATTTGTGACACTATGCCATTGATAGATTTGAATCGTGCTTTTGTTTCTACAGGACTTAAAGTTTTGGCATTACAACAAAATCTTGGACTTAAAACTTTGATGAATTTAGCAGGAGTAAAACAACCGTCTGTATATACTGTGGGGTTTGCTATTGGACCGCGACTTAATGCGGCTGGACGTCTTGATTCTGCAGCCCCTGCGTTGGAATTGCTATTGACGGATAACCCTTTGATTGCAAATGATTTGGCTAATAAATTGCATCAAATGAACCAAGAAAGAATAGATATTCAAAATAATATAATGTTATCTGTGACGGATATGGCAAACAAATGTTGTAGTGATGGAAAATGCAGTTTGTTTGTTTGTGGCGATAATTGGCACGGTGGGGTTATGGGGATAATCGCTGGCCGATTAAAAGATAAATATAATTTACCAACTTGTGTTGCAACGCGTAATGATGGTGTTATAAATGGATCTGGGCGTTCTATACCAGAAATAGATTTGGGCAAAATTATACACGAAGCGTTGGCTGTTGGAATTTTAACAGAAGGCGGTGGGCATTCTGCGGCAGCAGGTTTTACATTAAATGTTGAACATGAACAAGATTTTTGTGAGTTTTTAGAAAAATCTGTCAAAGAACAATTACAAGGGGAACGACCAACACCAAAGGTTGTTGTTGATGCAGAGATAGATGCAAGTGGTGCAGATATGAGATTGTTGGAATCTTTATCTGAATTGGCACCGTTTGGACAATCTAATCCGGAACCAATGTTAGTTTTGTCTGGTTGTGTTCTTAAATATGCAACAACTATGGGAAATGGCGCACATTTACGTGGAATGATAAGGACAAGTAGTGGAAATCAATTATCATTTGTAGGTTTTAATTTGGTTGGAACGCCTGTTGGTGATTTTCTACTGGACGATGCAAATATAAATACTAAAATAATGATGTTAGGCAGATTAAAAGAAAATGAATACAATGGTCGTGTAAGTGTTCAATTTTTACTTGAAGATATGGCGATGTAAATGGATAAAAACAAAATAGAAATTTTTATAGATAAAATAAAAAATGCAAAATCTATTGCAATTTCTGGACATAAAAATCTGGATGGGGATGCTTTGGGTTCTGCGTTGGCTTTGATGAAAATCATAGAATTAAATTTTGGGAAACAAGCGACCGTTATCTATGATGGCAATATTCCAAAGTTTTTAGAAGAAATACCTTTGCGAAATCAGGCACATTTTCATGGTAAAATTCCAGAAGATACAAAATTTGATTTGTATATTTTGGTTGATTATGGAACACGTATTCATCTTGGTGGGGCAGAAAAATTTGTAAAAAAATCTGATTTTGTGATTGAGTTTGATCATCATATAAATGATGATTTAGTTGGCGATTTATGCTTTGATGATGTTACGAAATCGGCTACATCACAAATAATTTATGATTTGGTACGCACTGCTAATTTCAAAATAGATCAAGATATTATTGACTTGCTGACGATTGCACTTATTACTGATACTGGCCGTTTCAGATTTGTTAAAAATAGTGGCGCATTACTTGATGCAGCAAGTTTGGTTGATGCAGGGGCGAATGTTTCTGATTTAACTAATATGTTAAATAACAGGGATAAAAAAACCGTGTTGGTAGAATCTAAGGCTGCTGCAAATGCTGAATTTTTTATGAAAAATCGTCTTGTGATAGCAACAATAGAAAAATCAGATTATAATAAACTTGATGGTCGTGGCGAATTGGTTTTGTCTGTTCTTGGTGAAATTTATGGCGTTGAATATGTGGCGTTATTAAAAGAACAAAAAGAAAATCAAATTGGAATATCTTTGCGAAGCAAGACAATACCAATAAATGAAATCGCAGAATCTCTTGGTGGAGGTGGTCATCCGTATGC
>JAGHTM010000112.1 GCA_018065345.1 Candidatus Enterousia merdequi
TTTTTATTTGTGCTTGGAAATGACGGAATCGAACCGAAGGTTCGTAACGAAGTGAAAGGGGCCCACGACATTTATGACGTGGGAATTACATTCTGATCAGAATCTGCTATAAAAAAACACCCTTTTGGGTGTTTTTTTTATGTAATAATATAAAGTAAAATTTGTTATTATCTCTGGTGCAAAGAAGAAAAAGCACGTTCTAATACAACTTTTTCAGAATTCTTCAAAGTTCTTGGTAATACGTTGTTAGCCGGCAATCTCTTTGCTTCATATATTGAAGCGCTTTTATAGTATATATCCAATATATCTCTGGCGTTAATATCAAATAAATTATCCTTTTTCAAATCAACCTGAGTTGTAGCGACTGGATTGAATCTATTTTCTTTATTATCCCAAATATATAAAGTTGATACATCTGGCCCAGAATATACTTTTAAAACTTTTTGTTTTCCAGACAAAACAACATATTCATTGTCTGGTGTTTTTTCTATGCGAATATTTGGGTTGTTAAATATCTCGTGTTTCAAAGTTTCAAATTGTGTTATCATAACATATCCTTTTGTTTTGATATATACGATAATAGCATAAAAAATATTTTTGTCAATATTTTTATTTTGATACAAAATATACTGAAATATTTGTTTGTAAACCCGATTCGTGATATAATATAAAACAAACAAAAGGAAGAGAGAATATGAAACACATATTTCTAACAAGTGCATTAGCAATAAGTATGATTGTGCCATCATTTGCAGAAACAACAGCGCCAGATATCGCAGCAGGTGCAGAAAGCGCATCATGCGATAGTGGTACATTAAATACAACAGACGGTACAAGTACATTATCAGCGCAATGGACAGCGAATGAAATCAATTTGAAATGGTATAATGGCGAAACAGAATTTGCAACAAACACATGTACATACGATGGTGGCATAACATTACCATCAAACGAACCAACAAGAACTGGATATAACTTTGCTGGCTGGCAAGTAAAACAAGCATTGTTTGATTTAAGCACATTGGCAAATAAGATAGATATAGATGGATATATATTGGCATTTAGGAATGCAAATTCTGATTGGTGTGTCCATGCCAATGATAATACAGGAGATGTAGTAGAAAGTGACACATGTACAGAGAGCATATTTGCCGATTATAATGCCAATGAATGGCGTGCAGGATTTGAATACGGCACAGTGAAAGGTAAAGCAGTATGTGCAAATAATGCAGGGGAATGGGCAACAGCAGGGACACCAGAAGGCACAGGTGGACAATATTGCTGGTGTCAAGCAAGTGGATACGATGCAGGAAACAGTGGAAGTTTTGCAAATGTCTCTTCCCCTTCGTGGGTGTTCAGCTACGACGTCGGCAGTGCTGACAGTTGCGCGTACCGCTGTGCTTACGACTGCGCCGGCCGCGTTCGGAACGGCTCCGACTTCCGGTCGGCCGTGTTCGGGGTATCAAACAACTAAGTTATTATAAAATAAAAAAAACGTCCAAATGGACGGTGTTTTTTTAATTATTTCGCCATACTACGTTTTCAAACAATGATTCTATTTTTTGTTTTAATTCTTCATCATTAAAAAACTGTTCCCGCATAGCCGGTGTAGTTTCTCTTCCCACATTTTCATGATATGGTGTATATTTTTGAACTGCGAAATTTTTCACACCAAAATCTGATGAAATTTTTGCGATTTCTAACAAATCATTTTTACTTACAAATCGTGGATCACAAGTCGTGCGAACTTCTATATTCTTACCAACAGACACCCAATATTTCAAAGATTCAATCATACGATCGTATGCAATATCAATACCAGTTAAATTTTTATATTGCTCACGTGTTGCTTTGAAATCAAGTCCAATCCAATCAACAATATCAACAACTTTCTTTAATAA
>JAGHTM010000045.1 GCA_018065345.1 Candidatus Enterousia merdequi
TTGTGCGTGCTCAATATGAAACAGAATTTGAAGGCGATCCTCGTCGTAAAGTTTTTCGTCCAAACGCAGGTTTTGCATTATTTGACCACGATATTATAAAAAGTTTATATGCTGTGGGTGTGTACGAATATGATTTTACTAATTCTGATAACAAAGTTTTGAAATCTGCACTTGAAGCAGGGTGGCGTCTTGAATACGAATTAAGACCAGGGGTAAAATTTTCTACTGATGGATATTACAGAAAATATTTGTCTTTTTCTGAAGATGTTGGCGAAGATTTGAATTATGACTTTTCTGCGGTAGTGCATTTGGATACTAATATTTGGAATGATTTAACAATGGGCCCTTATGTTAAATATCGTCGCGCTCATGCTCGTCATGCTGAAAATTATGGTTCAAATACATCTATTGGTGTATCTTTCAGTTATATCCATAGTTTTGATTTGAAAACAAAATAATTTTACATAGATTTTATCTAAAATGTGAATTTACCCTTTGCCATGATGAAAAATTCATCTTGGTAATCAGGGTTATTCACATAAGTCATAGACAGATTTTTATATTTTAACGTATATTCCACAGAATTTTTTGTTGATAAATCTATAGCCGTATTATTGTAAATAATTTTCCCGTCGTTTTCACGTGCTACAGGAATATCCAAGAACATATTGCCGTGCATAATTGTTTCTGGGACTGATATTTCTAGTGCTAAATCTTGCCATTTTGCACCGATTTTCATAGATGTTGTATAAATATCTGAAAAATTTGAAACCATGGAGTTTTCATTTGTTTTTGGATGTGTTATTCCAAAACGAATGTTTTGATATAATGTCACGCTACCTAAAATATTTTCATTTTTATAACCAATGAAATTAGTATTGTTATTCAGTGATGTAGAAATTAAACCGCTTGATTCTAATAAATGATTTTTTTTGACACCAAATTCAAATCCATTAGATAAAACAACAGAGTCGTTTTCTGGGGCTGTTAATTCTTCAAATGCACGACTGAATGGTTTTATTTTTATATTATCTGATAAATTTGTTGTGAAAGCGCGTCCAAAATCATCAACAAAAGCAATTTTTACATTTGCGTTTTTTAATGCACTTGCAGCAGAGCCAGAAACATTAGAAACAGATAAAGGTTGTATAATATCGTTAGATAATACTATTTTTGGTGTTCCAACTGGTTTTGTTGCTTTTTCCATATCTAATAATCCCCAGCCATAGACAGAATCAATTCCTGGGGCGCCTAAATCTTGTGCAGTTGTAAATAATAATTGAGTTATTTCTGTTGAAGACATATATGGAAACGCTTCTTTGATTACGGCTATTGCGCCAGAAACCACAGGTGCAGCAAAACTTGTTCCGCTTGCATAATCAAGTGAATCTGTGTCCCATCTTGAACCAGGGGCTGCAATACAATAATTTTGAGTAATTCCGCATTGGTTGCTGTACCAAGCAATTTGATTTGTTGTTGTGTCTAATGCTATGACATTTACGAAATGACCTTGTAATTCTGGAAAAGCAATTGGCATAGCCGACAACGCACCGCTTTCAGTATAAGAATCATTTCCAGCAGCCCATACAAATATAGCGTCATTATCAACAGCAGTATTTCGGATTTGTGTTATAAGATTTTCACCAGTCATATTGTATAAATATTGTTGTGCGTCTGCATAAGTTTTTGGTGATTGTTGGTTGTATATCACTGTTGCTGCGTTTTTACTAGCAGAAGCATCTATTTGCCAACTTGCATTATAAATATGTGCTGGCTCTGATGTGTTAATAGTGTTGGCTATGTAATCATAAGAATTTAATTTTTGTTCACTTACAGCAATATTATATGTTTTTACATTTGCGTTGCCGGCAATATTTTTTACTAAATCATTTACTACGTACCCATGATAACTTTTAAAATCATCAATTATGTTGATGTTGACATTTTTGCCAGACAGACCACGAGCATTTGCCCAAGCAAAATTGATAGCATCATATTGTTTATAGTTTCTTTTATATTGTTCAGATTGTTTGATGTTTTTTATTACAGAAGTTTCTATATCTGACCCATTAGTCAAAGAAGAAATATAAGAAGAACTTATTCTTTGGTTGTTTATAGTGTCGTTTTGTTCGTAATTTACATTTATGTTTTGAGAAAGTGTAAGGCGAGGAAATGTCACTTGATTTGTAATTTGTGCTGAAGAACCACCATTTCCAGAATTTTGGTTTGCCAGAGCAACGCCGACTCCAACAAGAGCAGCACCACCAACAAGAGATAATATGATATTAGTATTATTGTCGCCAGATTCATATTGATTGCATCTTTCTGGGTGATTACGACGATAACGAGCATTTTCGCAATTTGTTGAAGCAAAACAGTTAGTTGCTGAAAAAACAGCAATCATTATTCCAATAAAGATGTTTTTTAACGGTTTCATTCTCACCACTATTATAAATATAGACCAAATATTTATTTTGTCAATATTTTTCTTTTTAGTCTGATAACAAATTCCCCACCCGTGGAGGGGTACGGCAAAGCCGAGGGGAGGGTGAGAACAAAGGTGTGTAAAATAATAAAATCTGGCGCCGAAATCGTGCTAACCCTCCCCACCACAAGTGGTTTCCCCCTCCGGTGGAGGGGAATAAAAAGGAACATTTGTTTTATAGTTGCTGGAGCGTAAGTCCTTTGATATGCCTAAATTGTGAAATTTGTTCTGAAATACGCAGAAATATAATTTTTTTATGAAATACAAAAAAATTGAAAATTATGTAAAAAGATATTGATAAAAATGTTGGTTTTTGGTATAATTCGTGCTATGTGGAGAATGTTGAAAATTTTTTTCATATTAACTTTTGCAATGCCTACATTAGTATGGGCTGACTTCTCTGAGTGTTTTTATTATATACAAGGTTGTGTTCTGGTAAAACAGCTTTCTTCTAATAATAATTGTGATGAAACTAAAGCCCCAGGCTTGGTCAATTATATAAAAGATAAAAGTTCTGAAATAAAAAACACAGGTTTTTTTGGTAAAGTTTTATTAAATTTTTGCCCTGAAACATATAACGCTTGTGTAGATACTGGTGGGACATGGAATGATACAAGTCTAGAATGTGATTGTAACGGAAAAAAACGACAAGAAAACCCAAATGGTTTTTTTAAATGTTTTTCACAAGAACAATTAGATTGTGAAAGGATGGGTGGAAAATGGATAGAAAAAGATGGTTGCAGTTGTGGAGATGCTGCTACTTGGGATTCTAAACTAAAAAAGTGTGTATGTAAAAATCCATCAGAGTTTTATAGCTTTGACAAAGGATGTATTCCTGACCCAGCAAAACTTACCCAAAAAAAGACAGTTTCAACTGCCAGCAACGCGTCTACAACTGGGAATGCTAATGTTTCACAAAATGGAAGATGTTCTGATTTACCAGAACATACACATGCTTTTAACGGAGATTGTAAACCAGATACTTGTGATTTGTTTTATGAATTGAATGGCGACAAAACGAAATGCGAATTCAAATGTGATATCGACACAATTTATAAAATAATGCAAAGCTCTTCGTTGCCGTGGCAAAAAACAGATTTAAATGATGCTGGCATAGTAAATGAATGGTGTGACAAAGCAAAACAAATTACGATAACCCCACAACAAACAACAACGGCTTATATTGTGAAAACTTTTAAAACTTTTTTTGACAAAATGTGTCAAGTTACAGAAGGTAATAAAAAAATATCTGATGATACAGGTAAAAGGTGTATTGATAGGCCAAGCGCGTCATCTTCACAAACAACAGATGCAGACACAGCTTTTAACCAAGATTTCAAGGCTTTGCAAGATGCTTTTAATAAAGCATTAAAACGAATAGTAGATGATTGTAAGCAAAAAAATGGTAAAATATCTGCTGATGGCGCAACATGTGAAACTGCAAGTGAATAAAATTTTTCTTTGTTAAAAAATTATAAAAAATAACTTGATTTTGCTGGTTTTTTGGTTTAAGATTGGGCTACACGCTTGGCGTGAAGAACACAGGCATTGGGTATAATTTCTGTCCAAACATATTTGGTTTTATTTACACCCGAT
>JAGHTM010000035.1 GCA_018065345.1 Candidatus Enterousia merdequi
AAATCTTTCGAAGACGCAACATGTGGCCCACGGCAAAGGTCTGTAAAATCACGGAAAGTATAAATAGATAATACTTCACCTTTGGCATCATATTCGTTTAACCATTCCATTTTATATGGTTGATTCGCAAAGATTTCTTTGGCTTCATCTAATGAAATTTCACGTTTATCAAAACGACCATCAGATTTAATCAAAGATTTCATTTCTTTTTCAATAGATGCAAAATCTTCTTCACTGAATCTGTGTTCTGTATCAAAATCATAATAGAACCCATTTTCAATAGCTGGACCACCAGCAAATTTTACATCTGGATATAACTTTTTTACTGCCGCCGCCATTACATGTGCCAATGAATGACGAACCGTTTCTATTGGATAAGACATAATAAATACCTTTTTTATTTTATTCTTATTTTATTAAATTGCATGGTTATTATAATACGCGCACACTATTTGCGCAAATAGAAATTACACCCCCAAAGGGGTTGTAGTTGTAGTAAAAGTCAAAATAAATAATTTATAAAACATACTTGTATTATATAATGATAATATAAAAAGTCAAAAAAAATCCGCCATATTGGCGGACTTTTTTACTAATTTATTAATTCAAATCATTTATAAGATTTTGAATTCTATTTGAACTTTCTTCATCATTTAAAGCAACTGCGATTGCAAAAGCAGATTCTAAATCACTTTTTGCAGCCTCTTTATTGCCCAAATTCAAATTCAAAGCCGCAGATTTTTCAAAGTAAGACATAGCATTACTTGATTGTTCTTCACGCAATTCTTGACTTGGTGCTGCTTGAATTTGTTCAGAAATAACACGAACAGCCGATGTATAATCGTTGATAGCATTTTCATATTCGCCAATTGCAGTATATGCTTCTGCACGTTCTGCATAAACGCTTGCAGAAATACTACCTTCGCTACGAGCCAATGAATTTGTATAATCAGCAATAGCACCTTGCCAATTTTTCAACCACAAATTTAATTGACCACGTTTTGCATACAAATTACGCATTGTTAAAATATCAGCAGGTTTCATAGATTGAGCAGCCAAAGCATTGTTTATATCTTTTAATGCTTCCTCATAATTTTCAAGACGAGTATTCAATAAAGATCTATCATAAAATGCAATTGCATTCATGCCGTCCATTTCAATAGCAGAATCAAAATCTGTCAAAGCATTTTGATAATTTCCTGTTTGCATATATGCTTCACCGCGCAAAGCATACAAATTAGAAGATGCATTTTTATCTATCGCAGCATTCAAATCTATAATTGCTTCATCAATATTACCTGCTACTAATTTTTCTTTTGCATTAGTAATATAATCATCTGGTTGCATCAATGATTCTTCTGTAACCACAACATTTGGTGATGTTGGATGTAAAAATTCTTGACTGCGTCCAATAATATAAAAAGTAGCAGCAATAAAGAACAAAATTATGAACCAATAAATATATATTGTCCAAGAACATGAACTTCCTGAACAGCAAGGTGTATCCGCAACAATTTTCTTTGTTGTTGTTTTTACTTTTTTAGTGTTTTTTGTTTTTTTCATGAAAAACTCCCTCTCTTGATAAAATCATTTTAGAACATTTTTTATCATCAGGTCAATTGTTTTCTTATCTATTTCTGAAATTTTTCCACACCCCAAATTACCGAGTAAAACTGGGCCATAAGAAATACGATGTAATGCTTTGACAGGCAGACCAATATGTTTCAGAACAATTCTAATTTCGTTTTTCTTGCCTTCTTCTAAAGTCAATTTCAAATTATGTTCATCCAACACTTCTATTTTCATAGGGCGATATTTGATACCATCAACAACAACCCCGCGTTTTACAACATTTAATTTTTTCTCTTCAACTTTATCAACCGTAGCAATATAAGTCCTTGGTATACGATTTTTTGGCAAAGACATTTGCCGAGCAAATTCACCATTATTAGTCAACAACAATAAACCTGTAGTTTTGAAATCAAGACGACCAATATATTTCAAGTTTTTATATTTTTTATCTAAAACATCATATATAGTTTTTCTGTGTTCAGGGTCGCATGCAGTCGTCATTGTATTTATTGGCTTATTAAACATATATAATTTTATTTCAGAATCCTGTTTTATTTCTTTGCCATTAACACAAATTTTTTCATCACCATTTACAAAAAACACAGGTGTATTTACAATTTCTCCATTTACAGAAACAACACCTGACTTTATTAAATCTTCGGAAGCTCGACGTGACGCAACACCAGAATCAGATAAAAATTTGGCCAATCTTATTGTCATTTATTTAACACCTTTGCAACAGCAACAACTGCCGCCACTTCTGCACGCAGAATAGTTTTTCCCAAAGATATACCACCCACATTTGCTTTATCCATTTTTTCAAATTCAGCATCTGAAAAACCACCTTCTGGACCAATTAAAATTTTATTTGAATCTATTATTTGTTCTTTTGTTTCTTTGCCATGAGCATATCTTTCATCAGCAACAATTATATTTTTCAAATCTAAATCATTAAATTTAATTGGTTCTAATAATTGCGGGATACTGTTACGGCCAGATTGTTCACAAGCCTCTATTATAATTTTTTTCATACGTTCCCAATTCACATGATGAGCAACAGTTCTTTCCGTAATAACAGGTTGCAATACCCCTATTCCCATTTGTGTCACCATATTTAACATATCGTCTATCTTTTTAATTGGCGCAAAATAAAGAATCAAATTATTACTTGGGTCTAAACGAGATGTTTTTTCTTGTACAATTAAATTTTTATTATTTTCATCTATTATTGCAAAATATTCATCACCATTATTAAAGACCAGACAATCTTTTCTTCGCATAACATGGCACAAATAATGAACTATATTTTTGTCTGCAACAACAGATTTTCCAGATTTTAATTCTTCATTTATATAAATTCTTGGTATATTTTGCATTTTTTAATCTTTTTGTATAAAAAGGGTTATTTTTATGATATAATAACAATCATGGCAGTAAAATTCAACATTTTCTCAATGAGCGGTTCGGGCAAAGGTCTTAAAATCTTTGAATCAAGTTCATACAAAGAACACGAACAAGCCCCTATGGCACGTAAATTCTGGAATTTACGTTGGGATATTGGTATATGGTTGATATGTGCATTGGCATTTGGGTTGGCTTTTCCTGCAGAACATATCTGGCGTTATGGTTGGGGTGCCGCTACACAAAATTGGGTTCTTATATATATAAAGAATATGTTTGCGACTTTTGGATTGTCTGTTATATCCGAAATACCGTATTGGATTACTCGCACAATGCAACATCCAGATATTGCATCTATATGTCCTATTATTCCAGTGATTGCATATTATTTCTTGGCAGATGATACATTTAAATCTGAATTTAATCCACACGGCAAAGATAATTACGACGAAAAATCTGCCCGCAAAGCAACTGCTGACGACATTAAAAGAATGGGGGCATATAACAACAAAGAAGGTTTATTCAAAGGTTTTATGATGGTACTTGGATATTTTAAGTACAAAGGGAAATCTACACCTTTGATGATGGATGAATGTTTATCAACTTTGTGCGTTGCGCCTCCAGGAACCGGTAAAACAGCAGGTGTCGTAAAGCCAACTATCCTTGATTGCGATAATGTATCTATGATTATTAATGACCCAAAACCAGAATTAAAACAATCAACATCTGGCTATCGTTCTACTGTTGGGCCTGTATTCATTATGAATTGGGCTGGTCAAGACGAACCAGAACGCGGAATATATTATCCATCATGGAACCCATTATCACCAGAACATGTTCCATATAATCCAGAACAACGCGATTTGTATATTGACTCTATTTGTAAGGTATTGGTCAAAGACACTGTCCAAGACCCTCACTGGGGAAACACTGGCCGTGCTGGGTTATCTGGGCTTGTTAATTTCATTGTATCCAAAGTAGAACGCGCCAAGGCAGATGATTATTTTTATTCAAGATTAAATAATGGAACTTTTAACAATGATGATGCTACACTTTTGGGTGATTATTATTTATCCATGATGAATGATCCTAATGCATACGCTGCATATGCAATGTTACAACGCGGTGAATTAAATACAACAAATTATATTCACGTTGGAACCTGGAATCATCTTCCAGATGCATGGCATGGCAAAGAAGCGTCATTATCTATGATTCTCGATTGGCTTACATCAAGTCAGGTTGCGATTGCAGAAGAAATGGAAGAACGCAGACGTCAAGGCGACCAAATGGTTATGATGGCTGACCCAATGAAAGATTTGTTATTGGAAGCCGTTGATGAAGCGCGTCGTTATGCATATTCACATCGCGCTGTGTCTGAATTGACCCAACTTGCTAATACCCCAGATAAAGAGCGCGGTTCTATATTATCAACCATGACTGAAGGTTTGGCAATATTCCGTAATGCCGCTGTCCGCAACAGAACAAGTCATTCTGATTTCCATTTTGCTGATTTACGCGGACTTAAAGACCCACGTGACGGAAAAATCAAACCAGTTAGTGTTTATCTATCCATCAACATGGTTGATGCCCAAGCATTAAATCCAATTACGGCAATATTCATAGAATTAATGTCCAGTTATCTATTGGCACATAATATCAATCAAACAGTTGATGGTATAAAAATGGGGCCATATCCTGTATTATTTGTTTTAGACGAAATGCCAAAAATGCAAAAATTGGATGCCGTTATCCAAGGGCCTGATTTAGGACGCGGACAAAATGTATCATATTTGATTATCGGTCAAGACATTCACCAAATTCAAGAAAAATACGGTGCAGATGCCGCATCAACAATCATATCAACGACCGCAGCAAAAATTGTTTTACGTCAAAATGATATAGATACAGCAAAAAAGTTTTCTGAAATGATTGGCATGAAAAAGACAGAAAAAGTCGAAAAAGACAA
>JAGHTM010000014.1 GCA_018065345.1 Candidatus Enterousia merdequi
ACATTTTTAACACCATTTATTTCCATATAAAGTGCTTCTAATTCATCTGGATAAACATTTTTACCACTGTCTAAAACAATAACTTGTTTTTTACGACCAGCAAAATGATACTGATTGTTTTCATCCATATAAACCATATCGCCTGTATTGAACCAACCATCTTTATCAAAAGATTCTTGGTTTGCATCCTTGTTATTCAAATATCCTTTGAAAATGTTTGGTCCCCTAACCCACAAAGTTCCAACACCAGTTTCATCTTTATCACGAATCTCACATTCAGAAACACCAAGTGGGCAACCAAACGCAAAAGGAATACGTTTTTTCACAGGTCTTGAAACACATATTGGTCCAACCGTTTCCGTCATACCATAACCTTGGACAAAAGCGATTCCCAAAGATTCATAAAATTTTTCAACCTCTGGCTTTGTAGCTGCACCACCAGCAATCATAAGATTTACACGACCACCAAATACACCTTGTAATGGTTTTTGTATTTTTTTAACAAGCCAACCAAAGCCAACTTTTTTTAATACTTTTTGATTTTTAAGAACAAACGATACAAACCACCACATATGTTTTGCCTTTAATTGTTCTATGATTTTATTACGGAAAATTTCCCACAATCTTGGAACAGCAGGTATAACATGTGGTTTATACACTTTGAAATCTTCAATTATGTTTTTAGGGTTAACAGATGGTTGCATCAAAACACCCATGTGATAATGCAAAGGTGCTAAAATACCCGTAGCAAAACCAAACACATGATACATTGGTAAAAAGCCATACATAATTTCATTTTTATGTATCCACTGACTAAAATCAACATAGCAATCAGCAGATGTTTTCAAGTTTTCGTGTGTCAAAGGTACAACCTTTGGATTGCCAGTAGAACCAGAAGTGAAAGACATTGTAGCAATATCTTTATCTTTTAATGGATATGGTTTCAAAGTTTTATCTGGCGCACCATCTTTTGTTTCTATGTCAAAGAATTTGAACCTTTTTGTATCATAGAAAAAACGTTTTTCAGCACAAACAAACTTACATTTTGTTATTTTTGCCATATTATCATATTCGCCAGATGCTAAATTCGTATCCAACAACAAAACAGTCCCACCCAAATACCATATTGCAAATAAAGTTAATGGAAATTCAGGTATATTATGAGATAATAAACCAACAACTTGTCCCGCTTTTACCCCAGCGTCTCGCAAGGTTGTCGCACGTGCGTGAATTAAATCCAAAGCCTTTTTAAACGTAATGTTTTCGCGCACCAAAAACAAAGCATCTGGCGATTCTTTAGCCACTTGCTTAAACATTTGATACATATTCATAATTATAAATTCCTTGTTGTTTTAATATTGGACAAGGTGTATTATAGTATCATAAAAGAAAGATTGCAAATATGAAAATATTGACATTAAATATAAATTCTATACGCGCCCATATTGAAAGTTTTATGGATATTTTAGGCCAAGGTGAATATGATTCTGTACTAGTCCAAGAATTAAAAGTGGAAAACGCTAACTTTCCATATAATTTATTGGATAATTACGGATATAACACTAAAATTTTTGGTCAAAAATCATGGAACGGGGTTGCAACATTTTCCAAAAACTCTATTGAAGATGTAACACTTGGACTTCCAAATTATCCAGATATAAATGCCAGATTTTTGGAATCTGTAATCAACGGTCGTGTTCGTGTAATAAATGTATATATGCCAAACGGCGATTGTATAGAATCTCCAAAATTTCAATATAAATTAGAATGGATGAATGCTTTTACAAAATATATTGAAAAATATCTGGATTCAGAAGAACCTGTTATCATAGGTGGCGATTTTAACATATCTATTGAAGACCGTGATATATGGAACCCAAAAAGTTATATTGGTTCTTCTATATCTGCACCTGATGCACGTAAAATTATGCAGCACTGGCTTGATATGGGTTGGACAGATGCATGGCGCAAACTTCACCCAAACGATATAGATTATACTTGGTATGGCTATCGTGGTCGTGATACTGTTGGCAACAAGCAAGGATTAAGATTAGATTATTTTTTATGTAATAAAACCGCATTAAAAATGGTTAAAAATTGTGAAATAGATATAAACCCAAGATTACACAACAAACCAACAGACCATTGTGGTTTAATGATTGAAATAAACGACTAGTCATCAACACGGGCTAAATCATCAAATTCATGATATTTAGGGCCAACGCTTTCACGATATTCGTATTCTGATAATTGGCCATATTGTCCAAATAATTCTTTTACTTTTTGAACAGTGTTATCTATCATGGTTTGTGCTTCTTCATCTTTATATTCTATCAGTCGCACTTCTCCTTTCTTTAACTGTAAAAATTGTAAAATTGGAGTCAAAGAAACATTTTTCTTTTTTATTGGAAAACCACCGGATTGCATTATAAAACCTTCCAATGGAATCTGTGGCATAGTTCCGTCAATCAACTGTTGTTTAGTTGGAACTGTTCCTGTTTTAATATCGGCAACTATGCCGTCTATTATCATGTCTGCACGCGCACGCACATTACGTCCTGCCAATATAACAGAACCATTTATTTCTTTATATACATCTTGTTTGTTTTTGAAATAGTCTTCTATGAATGGTGCGATTTCACAAAAACGTTTGTGCCAAAAATAAAATAGAATTGAATTGTTTGGTAATTTTTGTTTTGCTAATTCATCCATTTGTTGAATCAGTTTTTCTGATGAATACCCTTTTGCGTCTTCTATTACTTTGTGCACAATATCACCAAAATTACGTGCATCAGGTAAAACCCAATAATCATCTTGTTTTTTTAATCTTAAAATATGTTTAACATAAAAAGCATACGGATTATGAATCAGCAATTCTATTTCTGTGACATAAACATCAGTTTTATCTATTGGTGGCATTGGTGCAGAATAATCAAGAGGTTCATATTTTACATCATTAATTTTGCGAACAGATTCTAAAATATCTTTTTCCTGAATAATATTTCCCGTTGTCACAAAAACACGCGATAAAAATCTTGATTCGCTCATCAAAACACCACCAGATTGTTTTGAGCGCAACCAATATACTTCTTTTGCACAAGACAATGTCATAAAATCAAGCGCCATCAAAGATACTTTTCTATTTGGCGAAGGCAAACCAATTTTATTAGCAACACTTCGTGGCAACCAAGCGTTTTCATAACCAGTTGCAGGGAACATACCTTCATTAAGCCCTGTCAATATAATAACATCTGCGGTCTGCATACGTGATTCTATGGTTCCAAGAACACATACTTTGCAATCATCATTTTTCACAGGTCTTATCACAACATTACTTATTGCGTCTGAAACAAAAGCACGGGCATCAAATATATTCAAAACAATATTATTATCGCATAATATCTCAGACATATTTTTTATACTTTCAAAAATTGACACATTTTTTTCATCATCTATTGCAAAGCCTGGCTGAAAATTATAATTTTGATTTTCATCTATAAAATTCACCAACATTTTGAATAAATTATAATTATTTTTTTCATATAATTTTTCGAATTCAGATTTATCGTTTTCAATCCAAAAATCAAACAAATTCAAAATACTGCGACCAACATCAGTCATCGTTCCAGATATACCAGATGAAAAATCTACATCTATGTTTTCGCGCAACATTTCTGATTTTATTCTCTGATTTCCAGCCGCATCAGGTGTAATTATCAATACAGTTTTATTTTGTTCCAAAGCACGCTTTGTAATATACACCGCAGCAACAGCTTCTTCACTTTCACGATTACATTCCAACAATTTACAATTTTGTAAAACATAATCTTTGTGTTGTCCTGAATTTCCAAAAGCAATGTTCATTATATCCATAGTAATATTTTTTCCAACATCTAAAACTTTTACTTGTTCTGGACAAATGTTTAATCTTTTCAAAAATTTATATTCACTGTTATATGGATTTGTATCTAATTCAAAATCTTCTGGACGTCCTGATATTTTACCAGACAAAATAATTTTACCATTTTTATTATTTGCGATATCATACATTAAATCAGCCGTAGCAGGAACAGAACCTGTTGACCCACACACAATCACACAATCGTAATTATTCAAATAATTTTTCCAAGACCGAATATCTATATTTCGTTTTTGTGTTGATGTTAATTTATCATTTGATAATTGTTTTAATATATCTAAAATTCGCGCTTTGTTTTGAAAATGGTTTGCATATTTTTCATCAATCAATTCAGACCAATTTATATCTGTAATTTTTATACCTTCGTTCTCTAAATAATCTTGCATACGAATAAAATCACGTGCCAAAGGCAATGCAGTTGCTATGTTTTTTACATTTGCATCCGCAGATAATAATTTAGATAAAATTATAATTCTTTCTTGATTAGATATTGTATCTGGCAAATCTTCTTCACTGTCAACACCATCACCCAAAGGAATTAAATTCGGTAAAACAGTTGCGTGTCCAACCTTATCAACAATCATTTTTTCAACACTTCGTATAGCACGACGTGACGGCAAAAAAACAAGCACACGAGAAAAATCATTTTTATATATCGCAATCATTTCCCACAACGCATCTAAAATATGCGTTGGATCAGACACACAATAAATATTGTTATTTAACACCAATGATTTTCCTTAATTCGTCCAGACCGTATTTTTTTTCCGCAGATGTTTCCAAAATATTTTCTATCATCGCAGGATGATTTTCATGTGATAATTCTGTTTGATTTTTTTCACGCACACGTTTGTCTTTTTTTGTATAAACGATTTGATAACAGATTCCATTTTTATCACAAAAATCCATTAAATCTAAATCAGAATCTTTCACCCCAATTCGTGAATCTATCAAAATAAAAAGTCGTCTTAATTGCGAACGATTTATTAAATATTCTTCTAATCTTTCAAGCCAGCGCAAAGCATCTGATTTAGACACGCGCGCAAACCCATACCCAGGCAAATCAACAATCATAGATTTATCATTAAAATTAAAAAGGTTTAAACTTTGTGTTCGTCCTGGGGTATTAGATGTTCGTGCCACAGTTTCACCAACAATAGCGTTTATCAAAGATGATTTACCAACATTGCTTCGTCCAACAAAAGCATATTCTGCAAATTGAGTATTTGGTAAAGATTTTACTGTTTCAAAAGAGCCGACAAATTTAATCATTGTTTATTCACCAATTTTTTATATGCTTCTTTTTTAGAAATTCCTGTACGTTCTGCCAATTCTGATGCAGCAGATTTAGTAGAATTTGCTACAATATCATTTACAATTTCGCTTATTTCTTCATCAGACATTTTTTTATCTGGCGCAGGTGCAACAACAATAACTATTTCCCCGCGCGGAGGTTCTATGTTTAATAAATCAGCCGGATAACCAATAATTGTTTCTTCGTGGATTTTTGTTATTTCACGAACAATTGCGATTTTACGTTCTGGCATAATATTTGCCAAAGTTTTAATTGTCCCCATAACACGATTAGGACTTTCATAATAAATAATGGTATGACGAATTTTATTATCTTCTTTGACTTTTTTATCATCAAAGAAACCACAGAAAGTAAATCTATCAGATGGGAATCCAGACAAAACCAAAGCAGATATAGCAGCGGTTGGACCTGGCACCATAAACACATCAACCCCTGCTTCACGTGCAGCATGAACAAGTCTAAACCCAGGGTCACTTATCCCAGGCATACCAGCATCAGAAACTGTTGCTACAGATTTTCCTTGTTGTATTAATTCAACTATGGATTCTACGATTTCGCGTTCATTATGTTCATGACACGCAATAGTTTTTGTTTTTATATCAAAATGATGTGCTAGCTTTGCAAAAACACGCGTATCTTCAGCAGTAATTAAATCGACACTACGCAAAACTTCTATTGCGCGTGGTGACAAATCTGATAAATTACCAATAGGTGTTCCAACAACATAAAGGCCTGTTTGCATTTTTAATCCTTTTATAGTAGAATAATACAAATAAAAAGTAGGATTTTCAAGAATGACTAATAAATTTTTCATTTTTCTATGTATTTTGTTGGCTGGATGTGGTGCTAACCAATCATTAAAGACAACTCAAATGGCTACATATAACCCAAGAAATGTCCAAGAAAACTATTCTTCTTCTATTTATGGGTTTGATACAACTGGCGTATCGGCTAATGTTGCAGTATTATTACCGACCACAGGTTCTGCCCAAACAACAGGCAACGACATCAAAACATCTATTGAAACTGCTTTTTTACGTCAACCAAATACAAATATAAAAGTGACCTTTTATGATGTGTCCGGCAATCAAGACGAACGAACAAGTACTATAAAAACTGCACTCAGCGCCAATCCCGATATTATAATCGGCCCTCTTTTTGCAGAAGACGCTATAACTGTTCGTAATTTGAAACCATTTGATACACCTGTAATATCTTTCACATCTGATATAAATGCTTTGGGCAATAATGTTATGACTATGAACTTAATACCGATGCAAAGCATTGAAACTATCATAAGTCAAATGCAAAAAGACGGTGCAAAAAATATGATTATATTTGCCCCGAAAGATAAATCTGGCGAATTAATGACATCTGTTGCAGATAAAGCAGCATTTCTTTATGACATCCCAGTAAACGGCGTATTTTATTATGAATCTGGAAATTCAGATTCTATCAAAGATTCAACTATGCGCGCATCCATGTATAACACAAGAAAAGCAGCAAACACACGTGCACGCGAAGTTTTATCAGATATATTAAACAAAGAATCTTTGGATGAAAAAACAAAAGCAAGTTTAATAAATCAACTTGAAAAAATATCTCGCAAAGACACACTTGGAAAACTCCCTTATGACAGCATTTTGTTCCTTGGAAATGGCGAAGATTCTAAAACCATAGCATCATTTTTACGTTATTATGGTGTAGATAATCGTGATGCAGTATTTTATGGAACAACACTTTGGCACGGTTCTGATATAGCATCTGATTTTACTTTAAGCGGTTCTAAATATGCGACATTACCAGAAATATCTAATAATTTTGTAAGTTTATACAATATGGTATCGGGCAAAGATCCTGATTATTTGGCTGCTTTTGGTTATGACGCTGCAAATTTTGCACTTGGAATTATACACAAAAAACAGTTCCAAAATTCGTATATGTTTAATCCAAATGGATATATTGGAACATCTGGTATCTTCAGAATTCAACCAAATGGCGAATCAGAACGTGCTTTGCGAATACTGGAATTAAACGGTTCTGAAACACCAATTACAATCAAAGAATCCGCATCTAATTTTATAACAGTGCTTTATAATGTAAATATGAACGATTTAGATTATATAAAAGAACAAGAATTACAAACACGTGGTGTAAATCCTGGCGATTATATAACAATTCCAGAAAATTTGCGCAGAAAATCTGCATACAAAACAAAAACAATCGGTGCAAATTATAAAGAAGAAACGAATGAAAGAACGTTAGAAACACCGGTTCAAATATATGAATCAGGCGAACAAGAAATCGTATCTGATCCAGAATACGAACCAGTAAAAATAGAAAATGTTTCACGTAAATATATAGACAGTGTAGAGATTGAAGAATAAATACTTGCGTTTATAAAAAAATAAGTTATAATCACAAGGCTTAAAAATAAGTTGCGAGCATAGTTCAAAGGCTAGAATGCAAGCCTTCCAAGCTTGAAATGAGGGTTCGATTCCCTCTGCTCGCACCAGAAATGTGGCGGGCAGCCAGTGAATCG
>JAGHTM010000100.1 GCA_018065345.1 Candidatus Enterousia merdequi
CCAGGTGATAACGTTCGTATCAGCGTGCAATTGATTGCACCTATTGCTATGAGCGAAGGTCGCCGCTTTGCTATCCGTGAAGGCGGACGCACAGTTGGTGCTGGTGTTGTATCAAAAATTATTAAATAATTGTTGCAATTTGCGGGTTAATGGTTTATCCTTTAGCCCGCAAAACAACTTAATATAAGGAAAACGAACAATGGTACCTGCATCTAAGATTCGCATCAAATTAATAGCTTTTGACCACAGGGTCTTGATGGAATCAGTAGAAGAAATAGTTAAAACAGCAAAGCGCACCGGCGCCGATGTCGTTGGACCAGTTCGCTTGCCAACTTTGATTCAAAAGTTTACAGTGAACCGTTCCCCACACGTTGATAAAAAATCACGTGAACAATTCGAAATCCGCAATCATAAAGCGGTTGTTGATATTGTTAACCCAACCCCTCAGACAGTTGATGCACTGATGAAGTTGGATTTGGCATCTGGTGTTGATGTAAAAATTAAATTATAATTATAAAATGTGTATGTTGGTGGACATGATGTCCATTAACCACTGACAAAAAAGGCAAAAAAATGAAACGTAGCGGATTAATTACAACAAAAATAGGGATGACTCGCCTTTATGATGAAGCGGGTGTTGCCCATGCAGTAACAGTTTTATCTGTTGGAGATTGTGCTGTTATTGGAAATCGTACAACAGAAAAAAATGGTTATGTTGCAAATATTTTAGGTTTGTGTGAAGCAAAAGCAAAACATGTTGCAAAACCTCAAGCAAAAGCAGCAGAAAAAGCGGGTGTAAAACCTTATCGCAAGGTTGTTGAATTCCGCGTTTCTGATGATTGTGTAATTCCAGTTGGAACACAATTGTCTGCCGCACATTTTATTGCCGGTCAATATGTTGACGTTCAAGCAACAAGCAAAGGTAAAGGTTTCCAAGGTGCTATGAAACGCCATAATTTTGGTGGTAAAGAAGCATCTCACGGTGTATTGAAAGCCCATCGTTCTTTGGGGGGTACTGGTATGCGTGAATGGCCTGGTCGTGTTTTGAAAGGTAAAAAGATGTCCGGTCAAATGGGTAATGAAACTGTCACTGTTCAAAATTTGAAAGTTTTTGGAACAGATGTAAATGACAATCTTATCTTTGTAGAAGGCGCAGTTCCTGGTAGCAATGGAACATTTGTTTTGGTAAACGACGCAATGAAAAAAGTTCAATCTGAATTGCCAGTTCCAACATTTGTTGCAGCAACCGAAGAACCTGTAAATGAAGCAGAACAAGCATAATGACACAATATAAGGTGAATAAAATGCAAGTAGATATTTTAAATTTAGATGGTAAATCAGTTGGTAAAGTAGATTTATCCGACAGCATCTTTGGAATTGATCCACGTGCAGACATTTTGCACCGTGTTGTTACATGGCAACGTGCAAATGCTCGTGCAGGCACACATGCAGTAAAAACTGTATCTGATGTTGCAGGAAGTGGTAAAAAAGCATTCAAACAAAAGAAAACAGGTAATGCACGTGAAGGTGAAAAATACAATGTTCACATGCGTGGTGGTGGTGTAGTTCATGGACCAGTTGTTCGTGATCATAACATCGATTTACCAAAGAAAATTCGTAGCCTGGGTTTGAAAATGGCTTTGTCTTCAAAAGTAAAAGAAGGCTCTTTGATTGTTATTGATACTGAAAAAATGTCAGCAGCAAAAACAAATACATTGGCAAAACAATTGAAAAAATTGAATATTGCTTCTGCTTTATTTGTAGGTGCTGAAACAGTTGATACAAACTTCAAGAAATCTGCTGCTAACATTATCAATGTTGATGTATTACCAACAATTGGTTTAAATGTTTTGGATATCTTGAAACATGAAAAATTAGTTTTGACAGCAGATGCTGTTAAAGCGGTAGAAGCAAGATTGGCTTAAATAAAAGGTTTGAAGATATGGCAGAAAAAAAAGTAGAAAAGAAATTAGTTGCGTCGGCTGGTACATACGATGTATTACGTCGTCCAATCATTTCGGAAAAAGCTGCAAAGTTATCCGAAAGCAATGGTGTTGTGTTTGAAGTTGCAATGTCTGCTACAAAAGAAGATGTTGCAAAAGCGATTGAAGTATTATTCGGTATTAAACCAACAAAAGTTAATATCGTTATTTCAAAAGGAAAAGTTAAATCTTTCCGTGGTCGCAGTACTGGTACACAACGCAGTGTTAAAAAAGCATATGTATCTTTGCCGGCAGATGCAAAATTGGATTTGTCCGCAAATATATAAAAATAACGTTTTGACAGAGAATCTGAACTTAAACGGATGTTAGTGTCAAAACATAAACAAAGGTAAAATAAAATGGCATTGAAACATTACAAGCCAACAACAGCAGGAACACGTGGTTTAACATTGATTGACCACAGTGAATTGCACAAAGGTGCTCCTGAAAAATCTTTGACTGTTGGTTTAAAGTCCAAAGGTGGACGTAATAACTTTGGTCATGTAACTGTTCCTCACCAAGGTGGTGGACACAAACGTAAATATCGTTTGATTGATTTTGACCGTAAAAAAACAGATATTCCAGCAACGGTTATTCGTTTAGAATACGATCCAAACCGTACTGCATTTATCGCATTGATTGAATATAAAGATGGTGTTCGTTCTTATATCTTGGCACCACGTGATTTGAAACCAGGTGATGTTGTTATTTCTGGTGCACGTGAAGATATTAAACCAGGTAACACAATGCCATTGAAAAATATGCCAATCGGAACAATTGTTCATAACGTAGAGTTGAAACCAGGTGCTGGTGGTCAATTAGCAAGAAGTGCTGGTTGTTATGCTCAATTGATGGGTAAAGATGGTGTTTATGCTCAAATTAAGATGAACAGTGGTGAATTACGCAAAGTTCATTCTGAATGTTTGGCAACAGTGGGAAGCGTTTCTAACCCAGAACAACGTAATGTTAATTTGGGTAAAGCGGGTCGTGCACGTTGGTTGGGAATTCGCCCATCTACACGTGGTATGGCAATGAACCCTAACGATCATCCTATGGGTGGTGGTAATGGTCATTCCAAAGGACATGAACCTGTATCCCGCACAGGTATTCCAGCCAAGGGATATCGTACGCGTAGCAATAAACGTACTGCAAAGATGATTATCCG
>JAGHTM010000144.1 GCA_018065345.1 Candidatus Enterousia merdequi
TTGGCGTCCCCAGCAGAATTCGAATCTGCATCTAATCCTTAGGAGGGATTTGTTCTATCCTACTGAACTATGGGGACAAATCTGCACAATTTTACACTAATAAAAAAATAAATCAACATTTAGTGATTGCAATATACAAAACCGTCTGTATAATAATATCTTAAATAATAAGGAATTACAAAATGGCAACAATAACACGTATAGATTTATCAAACGCATTACGCGATAAATTCGGCTTAACTTCGGCTGATGCTTATAAAATGATTGATATTATTTTTGATGAAATTGGTCAATCTTTGATAAATGACGAAGAAGTTAAAATATCTGGTTTTGGAACATTCAAAATTTTATCAAAACCTGCACGTGTTGGAAGGAATCCAAAAACTGGTGTTCCTGCTGTAATATCTGCACGCCGTGTTGCAACTTTCCGTCCAAGCACTGAATTCAGACAACAAGTTTCTAAAAAATAACAAAAAGGATGTTGTTATGTCTAAAAAAAATACTTCTGGAATGAAAGATATGTTTGAACAAGCAAAACAAGATATCATCCAAGAAGCAAACCAAGAAATTAGAAAAAAAGAAAAAGAAATGGAATTATATTCTAGCCCATCAAACCAATACGATTATAATGAAGATGTTGAAGACAGAAACGCTATAAACGGTCTTGAAAACGATATACGAAATATAGAAGCAAGACGTGATGAAAAACTTGCTGAATTAACAATAGAAACTGTAAAACAAAAATAAAATCGCCCGTTTGGGCGATTTTTTATTACCATAATTTTACGCGTTTATCTGGTGCAATATATAATGTATCTTTATCATTTATATTAAACACATCATACCAATCTTCTACGTGTGGCAATATTCCATTTACACGCCAGCGAGAAATAGAATGTTCATCAACTTTTGTTCGACGCAAAATTTCTTCATCACGTATATTGCCTGCTTCGGTCATAGCATACGCAATAAAGAATCTTTGGTTTGGTGTTAAACCGTTTGCTGTTTCTGATTTTTCACCAAAGTTTTTATATGCAGTATATGCAATAGTCACACCACCATAATCAGCCAGATTTTCACCCAAAGTAAATTCACCGTTCGCATGTGTTCCAGGCAAAACATAAATATTATTAAAATGTTCTTTCATAATATTTGTGCGTTTTTCAAATTGTTTTGCATCTGTTTCATTCCACCAATCTTTCATATTACCATCTTTATCAAAATGACGACCACTATCATCAAACCCATGTGTCATTTCATGTCCAATCACAGAACCAATCGCACCATAATTAAACGCATCATCAGCATTCATATCAAAAAATGGATATTGTAATATACCTGCTGGGAAACATACTTCATTTGCAGACGGATCATAATATGCATTAACTTCATGTGCATTCATATACCAAATAGTTGAATCTTTTTCTTTACCGGCTTTGTTTAACCAGAACGCATCTTCAAACACACTTACACGCATCATATTTTCATACAAAGAATCATTTTTGATTTCTAATTTTGAATAATCACGCCATTTATCTGGATAACCTATTTTCGCATTAAAAGTATTCAATTTTTTTAATGCTTGTTGTTTTGTATCGTCACTCATCCAAGTTAAATTTTCTATACGCATTCCTAATGCGCGTTGTAAATTTTTAACTAATGTTTCCATACGTTTTTTTGCTTCAGATGGAAAATATTTTTTAACATATATTTGTCCAACCATTTCACCTAAGGTTGCATCTATTTTTCCAACAGAACGTTTCCAACGTGGCTTTGGTTCTTTTTGCCCAGACATTTCACGACTGTAAAAATCAAAAGCAATATCGTATGTTTTATCATCTAATAATGATGTTGCACCATTTATAATACGAAATTTCAAATATTGTTTAATAGTGTCTAAATCAAAATCGTTTATAATTTTTATTGATTCAATTATTGGCTCAATTTGTCCGACATTTATAAATTCTGGTTTAATACCACGCGCATCAAAATAAACATCCCAATCAAAACCAGATAATTCATTTTTTAATTCTTCAAAAGATTTTTTATGATAATTAGATAATGGGTCTCGTAATTTTTCTTTTTTATAAAAAGATTTCGCCATCTTTTCTTCCAGTGCATATAATTTATCAACATCAACTGGTACACCAAAATTATCCATTTGTTCTTTGATATATTGTTTATATTTTTTTCTTATTTGTTTTGATTTTGTATCTGTATCAAAATAATAATCACGTGACAAGCCAACACCACCTTGCCCCATAGCATAAAGATAATGTGTGCTGTCCATTGCATCAAGTTCGACACCATCACCCCAAAACGCAGAAGAAAAAGTATGCATGTGTCCAAGATATTTTGTTAAATCTTGCTTTGTTTTAATATTATCTATTTCTTGTAAATATTTTTGAACAGGTGTTGTTGTTTCAGAATTTAATTTTTCTTCGTCCATTGCTATTTTATAAAGCATACCTATTTTACCAGTATCATTTTCAACAATTTCACGAACACGTTTTGCATTATCTTCTATCAAAGTTTCAAATGAACCATATCTTGTATAATCATCTGGAATCTTATTTGCTTTACGCCAGCCAAGTGTTGCATAATCATAAAAATCATTTCCTGGATTGACAGTCAAATCCATATTTTCAAAATTTATTCCAACATTCGTAACTTTCTCCTTTGTGATTACAAATGCAAACAGAACTGTAAAAAATACAGCAACTATTCCAACAATATTCAAAACTTTATTTTTCATTTTATTAAATCTAATAATAAGTTATCCAAAATCAATAAACCTTGATTGGTAGCATACAAATAATTATTTTTCTCTACAACTAAATTTTTATTGTTATTTACAAAATCAAAATTTATTTGTTTTCTAATTCCTTCATCTAATTTAACACCACGAATTGTTCGCATACCAGTCAATATTTTTTCTATGTTTCTTGTTTCGTTTGATATTGGTTCAAACTTTTCATAATTTCCCATTTCTTCATACCAAACATTATCTAAATATACCCTGCCCGCTGCACCACGTCCAATTCCAATATACGCATCACCAGCCCAAACATTTTGATTATGACGACATTCTTCACCTATCTTTGCATAATTAGAAACTTCATAATGTGGTAAAGATAAAGTTTCACTGATAACATTATACATCTTTGCCATAGTTTCATTATCTGGCATTTGCAAATTCATTTTTCCAAACGGAGTATTTTTCTCGATAGTCAATTCATACATAGATACATGTTCTAAACCAATACTATTTATATCACGACATAAATCTTTGACAGATTGTTCAGATTGATTTGGTAAACCGTATATAAAATCAGCCGAAACACGCAATCCCATATTCATCGCATGATTCAATAAATCTTGTGCTTGATTTACATTATGTTTTCGTCCCAAAAATAC
>JAGHTM010000127.1 GCA_018065345.1 Candidatus Enterousia merdequi
TCAATTAAAAAACCGCCCGTTTGGGCGGTGATTTTTATTTTGTTGGCGCTATCAATATAGATTTTGTTCTGTCATCTGGTTTAGATTTAGATTCCAAAGTCCCTTTATCGCCAATCAATTCAATTATACGTTCAAACAACCCTTGGACAGAATCACGACCACGTGCCAAAACTTTCTTGTTACCTTTGGTCATAACTGCAATTTTTACTTTATTTCCTTCGCCAAGGAATTCAAAAACTTTTTTTAATTTGATATTCAAATCATTATCTTCGATAAAAGGTTTTACCCAAACTTCTTTTATTTCGATAGTTTTTTGTTTTTTGCGTGCTTCATTAGCACGTTTTTTCTGTTCGTATTTGAATTTTCCATAATCCATAATTTTTACTAACACAGGTGTTGCATTAGCATTTATTTCAACCAAATCAAGGCCGGCATCATATGCCATATTTAATGCTTCAGAAGTTGCCATTGTGCCGAGATTTTGGCCATCTTGACTGATTACTTGAACAGATTTTGCAAATATTTTTTCGTTCATACGTGGACCTAAATCGCGGCCCTTTGCGTTATTCATATTAGGTTTAATCGTAAGCTCCTTTAATGCTTGATACAAAGATTATTAAACATTTTTATTGAATTTTCAACAATTTTTGAATGTTTTGCAATGCATCCCATACATCTTTTTTTGCACTTGGTTTCAAAATCAAATAATTTGGATGAAACATTGGAACAATCGTATAACCTTTGTCAGACACTATCTCGCTTCCATGGTCTGATGTCAGATTTGTTTTTGCGATTTCCGAAGCAGCCAAAGTCCCAAAAGTTATTACAATTTTTGGTTGCAACATTTCTAATAATTTATCAACAAAAGGCATAGATAAATCGATTTCCTCACGACTTGGGGTACGTCCACCAGGGGTTCTCCAAAAAACCAAAGGAATAATAGATACATTTTCACGTGACATATTGATAGCAAATAACATTTTATCTACCATTTCACCGGCCGCACCAGATAATATTTTACCAGACGCATCATCATCACTACTTGGCAAATCCGTAATAATAACCAATCCATTAGGATTTTTTGCTATATTTGGCATAACTACATTTGTTGCACCATTTCGCAAAGGATGATTAAATTCACCAATCATACGTAATAACGAATCTGTATCTGTTGGTCGCACAACCATAGATTTAACAGTATCCAAAGTTATAGGTGCAGCAGCAGGAATAATTATAGGTGTTCCAGCACGATTCGTTTGAAAAGTTTGTTGTATTGGTGCTTTTTTCAGATCTTCTTTTGATGGCATCTCATTTAATTCCCAACGAACACCAGCCAAATTCAAATCTTGTAGCGCATAAATTCCCATGTTTTATTCCTTGATTTTTAATAAATTTTAATATACAATAGAACTTGAACAACAAAAACTCAAGGGAGTATTTTCATGAAAATATTAAATGTTGCTTTATTAGCTGGCGTAGCTGGCGTATTAACTGCTTGTTGCGGTTCCAATATCGTTGAACCTGCTGATTTGAATAACCAACGCGCTTTCTTTGCGTTTAATTCTGCAGAAATTTCTGAAGAAGCAGAAAACAACTTATTGGGTCAATCTTTGTATATGAAACATCACGAAGACACAAAAATCCAAATTGCTGGAAATTGTGACGAACGTGGTTCTACAGAATACAACTTGGCTTTGGGCGCACGTCGTGCAAATGCTGCAAAAGCAGTATTGGTTAATGACGGTGTAGAATCTTCTCGTATTTCTACAATCTCTTATGGTAAAGAACGTCCATTAGTAAAAGGTTCTGGCGAAGACGCTTGGAAATTCAATCGTAACGCTACAACAACAGTAAAATAATGTTGTTAAAACCAATAAAAAAAACACCGGCGATTGCCGGTGTTTTTTATCATTTTTATTTACATAATTTATTTATTAAATCTTCCATTTGAACACGATTGTTAAAAGATATTATAAATTGCCCTGCTCCACCACGTTTTTCATGTAATTTTACATCAGAATCAAGATGTTTAGATATTTTTGCTTCAACTTTGGCAACATATGCACTATCTAATGTTTTTTGTGTAAAAGAACGGCTTGTTTTTGAACGTTTGCCACTTTTAACCTGTTTTTGAGTTTCTGCCACAGTCAAATTATTATTTATAATATCATGCGCTAATTGTTCTGGATTATCAGAAACAGCAATTGTGCGCGCATGTGATGATGATATTTTACCTTCTTTGATAAGTTGTTTTACAGATTCCGGCAAAGCATTTATACGCATAAGATTACGAATATAACTTTCTGATTTTCCAATCAATTTTGACACATCAGCTAATTCATAACCACATTTTTCCATTAAATTTTGATAACCGTCCGCCTCTTCTACAGGATTTAGATTTTCGCGTTGAATATTTTCTATCAAAGCAATTTCCATTGCATTATTATCAGACAAAGTTTTAACTAATGCCGGTATTTCAGATAATCCTGCCATTTTTGCAGCACGAAATCTGCGTTCCCCAGCAACAATTTCATAAAGATACGATTTATTTTGAACACTTCGTAATATAATAGGAACCAAAACCCCCTGCTCTTTGATAGATTCAGATAATTCAGCCAACTCTTTTTCATTAAATGTTTTTCGTGGTTGATCCGGATTTGGACTTATTTGAACCAAAGGAATCTGTTTTACAACAACACGTTCTGCGCCACTTAAAACAGAAATATCTGGGGCAATTCCCATTTCTTCGTTTAATTGTGCAAGTGATTTTCCTAAAAATTTAGACATTTTTAATTCCTTTTTTCTAATGCGTTAACAACTTCGGTAGCCACTCTTAAATACGCTTGGGCACCAGTTGAATTAAAATCATAAAACAAAGCAGGTTTTCCATGACTTGGCGCTTCTGAAACACGCACATTACGTGGAATAACTGTTTTGAAAACTTTATCACCAAATGTATTTCTAACATCTTCTTCTACTGCGCGTGTAAGTCCAAGTTTTTTATCATACATTGTCAAAACCATACCCAAAATATCTAATTTTGGATTCCATTTTTGTTGAATTGCTTTTATCGTAGATAGTAAATGTTGCACCCCTTCTAACGCAAAAAATTCACATTGAAGCGGTATAATTACATAATCCGAAGCCGACAAAGCATTTATTGTTAACATACCCAAGTTGGGTGGACAATCTATAAGTATATAATCATAATTATCTTTAATTGTATTTAACGCATCACGCAATCTGTATTCACGATTATCTAAATCAAGCATATCTAATTCTGCGCCCGCTAATTTTGCAGAAGCCGGCATTAAATGCATATTTGGAACAGCCGTTGTTAAAATATTTTCTGCGACAGAAGCCGTTCCCATCAAAACCCCATAAACACTTTGTTGATGAGACGCTCTAACAAATCCAAGTCCTGTCCCAGCATTTCCTTGCGAATCAAGATCTATCAACAACACACGTTTTTTTATCGCAGCCAACGATGCCGCTATATTGATAGCAGTCGTCGTCTTTCCAACACCACCCTTTTGATTTGCAAATGAAATTATTTTTGCCATTTTTAACTTCCTTTTTGTTAAAAACAGCATATTAAATAGAAAACCAATAGTCAATACAAATATTAAAACACACTAAAAACAATAAGTTATTTATTATTTCATATGAAATAAAAACTATTTCAAATTAGAAATTTCTATAATAAAACCATCACCAGTTTCAGATTTATACAATTTATAATCAAATTTATATTTTGCTTTTGCGGTATTTATTTCCGATTCTATTTCCCGGCCTTTTAGCAAAAAAAGCCGGCAATTTGTTTTATGTGTATAATCAAAAATTTTGATTAAAGGTGCAAAAGCACGTGCGGTAAATACATTTTTACCGGCTTTCACCGGTGTTTTTGAAAGATAATTTTCTATTCTGTCATTGATTATATTAAGGTTATCTAGACCAAGTTTTTCTTTTAATTCACACAAAAACTTTGTTTTTTTACCAATCGATTCGATACAAGTGACATTCCAGCCCATAATTGCCAGCACAACACCAGGAAAACCAGCACCACTTCCAAGATCGATAATATTTACATCTTTTGGTATATATTTAGCCAATTGCGCACTATCTTTGATATGACGATTTTGTACATCGTTCAAAGTACTTGGCGCAACGAGATTCATCTTTGTTGACCAATCTTTTAACAATTTTTCGTATTCAATAAATTTTTCTTCTAATTTCATAATATTTATTCTAACATGGATTTGTTATGAAAGGAAATAAAAGTTTTTATACCTGTATTTTTTTATTAGCAACATTGTTTGCTGGTTATGTGTTTTTGGAATCAAAGCATATCGTTGATTATTCTGAAATTCAAAATAAAGGTATCCCAGATTCTGATTTTGGTAATTTTTTAGCTGCACAACATGCATTGTACATAAACGATTTTGATACCGCATCAATCATGATGTCAAAAGTAAAATCAGATTATGATTTGATAACAAAAGTAAAAACTATTACTGAATTTTTTAATGGCAAAATGCCAGAAAACGCCAAAGATTTAAAATCTTCAAAAGAATTATTAGAACGTTTAGTTTATGATGCACATCTAATTCAAAATGATAATTGGAAAAATGTCTATGAAAGACATAAAAAAGATGATTCTGTGCTTGCTGCACCACTGCGTATATTTTCTGGGGTAAAGCAGGGCAAAACCAAAGAAACAAATAAATTTATAGATTCTTTGAAAACAAATGAATATTGGAAATCTTTTGTTCGCGGCCAAATCGCTGTATTAAACAACGATATTGATGGTGCTGCCAAAGAATTTGCCAAAGTCCATCCAGAATTTATGAATATAAATGATTATTTATATTTGATGTCTTTTTATAAACAAAATAACATGTTGGAAGACATGGAAATTTTGCGCAATGACTTTATTGCGAAACCTTCCGGAATGTACGTCCTTGATTATCCAGCTATCCCAGATTGGTCTGAATACGATGGGTTTGCTAACAATTTGGTATTCAGCATCATTCAAAATGTATCGCACAGCCAAATAATGCTTTATACAGATTTGTCTTTAATGTTTTTACGTTTTGCTCAAGTTATATCAAACGATACTAATTTAGACGCTGTAAACTATTATTTTGGACAATATTATTTTTATAATTCAGGTGATTACAAAAATAGTTTTGATAAAATAAGCAAATCAAATCCTTTGTATTTATTTGGTCAATTGAAAATTGCAGAAAAGAACAAAGATATAAAAACAATAGAAAAAATCGCAAAAGAAAACCCGTTATTTGTACCTGCTACAAATATAGCGATGCGCGAAAACATAAAAAATGGTAATAAAAATGCTGCTTTAAGATTTATAAATCGCGGGTTAAAACAAAAAAATTTGGACGACAATGGAATTGCGTATTTTCTACAACAACGCATTTATGTAAATCTGATGTTTAACAATATAAAATCTGCACAAAAGGATATGGATAAAATAAAAGAACTTGCAACATCCATAACACCGGATATTGTATTATTGCAAGCACGTATATGGGAAAAACAAAATCGTAATTTAGACAAAGCATATGATTACGTAATGAATTTAATAAAAATAAATCCTTCGGATGTCAATGCTTGGGATACATTGGCTTTGATAGTAAACAAAAAAGAAGGGATTCACAACGCTCTTGAAATAATGGAAAAAATTAGTTCCGTAGGGGTTACAACATCGTCAGTTTTTGAACATTTGGGTGATTTATATATGATATATGGCGATAAAGAAAAAGCATTAAAAGCATACTCTCATGCACTTGATTTATCAGAAGACAGTTTGATTGTTATTCCTTATGTTCAGAAAAAAATAAGGAAAATAAAATGAAAATAGGGGTCTTTGGTGCTGGCGCTTGGGGCACAGCATTGGCATATACTTGCGCAAAATCTGGGAACGAAGTTATACACTGGGGATATAATGGTATTTTTGACGGATTATCTGATTTAGAAAAACCAACGAATGTCACAAGAACAGACGATATGTCAAAATTGCAAGATTGTGAATATTGGTTGATTGTGACACCTGCTGCATTTTTTCGCGAAACTGTCCGTAAAATGAAAAACATTTATAAAAACCAACCAATATTGATTTGTACCAAAGGTATGGAAGGCGACACCGGTCAATTTATGTCTGAGATTTTAAATGAAGAATTACCAGAATGTGCTGATTTTGGCGTATTATCTGGTCCACAATTTGCACGCGAAGTTGCAACCGGCATTCCAACAGGTTCTACATTGGCAGGAAATGAAAAAGTTAGAGCAGGGGGCCATATCGCATTATCAGAACTTTATTTACAAGACACAGACGATGTAATTGGCACGCAACTTTGTGGGGTTGGCAAAAATGCAGAATCTTTGATTTCTGGATATTTAACAATCAAATCTGGTGGTGAAAACGAACGCGCTTTGACATTCACACGTGCTTGGAATGAAATCGTTGATATTGCTGTCGAAATGGGTGCAGATTGTGGAACATTTCTTGGGCTTTGTGGGGTAGGGGACTTATTCTTGTCCGCGACATCAACAACTTCACGTAATTTTTCTGCTGGCGAAGCAATTGCTCGTGGCGAAGAATATTCTGGAACTGTCGAAGGCATATTTGCGCTTCGTGGTTTGATAAGACGCGCAGAAAAACTTAACATAAAAACACCTGTTTTATGTGAAATGAAAGAAAAAATGGGGCTTTGATTATTTTGTGTATGTTTTGAAAAGCCTGTCGTAACACAAGAAATACAAAACTTCTTTTGATGTTTCGTTGTTCAAATCTTGAAAAATTTTAGATAACGATTTAATTTGTTTATATTCATCAATATAAGGTGTCATTATTTTTCGACCAGAGTTTTCACCCAATGTGACACGTCCAAAACTATCAAACGCAACAAGTTTTACTGGATTTTTAATACTTTTTTGTATGAAAGAAAATTGCGGATATTCTATATGAAAAGCATCAGATAATTTTGTAGCACGCCCACCGTCAAACAATCTCCCAAAACTGTGCGTGAAAAGAGTTTCGTTTTCAATCAACAAATCCGATGGTTCTAAAGAACCCATTGAAAAAAGTTTTTCTGTATTAAATTTAGACTGCAGTTGTTTTTCAAAATCTTGGATTAAATATTCTTGCCCCATAAAAGAACTAAGATGGATTATAACCGGTAATCCAGCCAATTCTTGGATAATTTTGAAATTATTATCAAAACAATTTGTATGATATTTATCCAAAGATAACGATATTTGCAATTTTGGAAGTTCTAGATTTCTTGGTTTATTATCTGTTATAACTTTGCGCAAATCATCAAAAATCTCTTTTCCAAAAGTAGTATTTGCCCAACCTGCATTCGTTTTTATATCAACACCAATGTTGTTTTGTAGAGAAAAATTCAATATATTTGGAATATACTGTTTGTCGCCAAATTTATATGCAGAAAATATTTCACCACCGGTAAACACAACTTCGTTAACAAACTTTTTGTCTTGTTTTGCTTGTTTTAAAATATTGATAATGGTTTCTTGGGGAATATAAATTTTTTCATTGTCTGGTCCGGCTTTTTCGCAACAATGCGCACATTTGTACCAACAATAATTTGTTGTTTTAAATATCAAGAAATATGGCGCATATTTTGCAAGATATTTTACAGTACCCGCAAGACGCGCGTCTTCTTTCAAAGATTCTAACAATTTTATCATGAGTACAATATTTGCACAAAAATACAAATTGTCAACAATAAAAATAAAAGCAGGTAAAAATCTTGCAAATAAATAAATATCGCATATAATAATTTTTGAAAAAGCCGCAGGGATGAAATTGTTCTTTTTTGTGTTTGAAATCAAGAATACAAAAACGAATAATTTTTCTCTGCAAATATGAACAAACAAACAAATGGAGAAAAAAATGTTTGGAATTTTCAAAAAAAGTGAAGGACATGTTTTGAATAATCCTGTTACTGTTGAATTTCAATACGGTGACGAAAAAGTTATTTTAGAAACAGGTCGTTTTGCAAAACAAGCAACTGGTGCCGTTATGGCAACTATGGGCGGCACAATGGTTTTAGCAACTGTATGTGCAGAAAAAACAGCAGTAGAAGGTCAAGATTTCTTTCCTTTGACTGTAGATTATCAAGAAAAATACGCATCATCTGGCCGTATTCCTGGCTCTCGCGATAGACGTGAAGGCAAAGCAAGCGTCAACGAAACTTTGATTGCTCGTTTGATTGACCGTCCTATTCGTCCTTTGTTCCCAGAAACATTCAAAAACAAAGTTCAAATAATCGCACAAGTATTTTCTTATGACAAGAAAAACCAACCTGGTATTTTAGCTATGATTGCATCAAGTGCTGCATTGGCTATATCTGGGGTTCCTTTTGCTGGTCCAATTGGCGCTGCACGTGTTGGTTATATGGACGGCAAATATGTTTTGAACCCATCTAAAAAAGATTTAGAAAAATCACAAATGGATTTGGTTGTTGCTGCAACTAAAGACGGTGTGTTGATGGTAGAATCTGAAATTGGCGAATTAGATGAAAAAACAACTTTGGGTGCTGTTAAATTCGGTTTTGACCAACAACAAACTGTTATCAACGCTATCAATGAATTTGTTGAAAAAGCCGGTAAAGATCGTTGGGAAACACCAGAAAACACCGAAGAATATATTGCTATGCAAAAAGATTTTGAACAATTTGCTGGTGACATCGAAAACGCTTTGTTAATCAAAGAAAAATTGGTTCGTCTAGACACTTTGTCTGAAATCCATTCAAAAGCAAAAGCACGTATTGCTGAATTATTCCCAGAAACAACAACAGCAACATCTACACTTGAATCTTGGGCAGACGAAATCGTTGAAAATATTACAGCTCGTATTATGCGTGGCAATATTTTAGCTGGAAAACCACGTATCGACGGCCGTGATACAAAAACAGTTCGCCCAATTGAAATTGAACTTGGTGTATTACCACGCGCACATGGTTCTGCGTTGTTCACACGTGGTGAAACACAAGCATTGGTTTCATTAACTTTGGGTGGTGGCAAAGATGCGTTACCAATTGAATCTTTGGATGGTGACAGCGAACGCGATTTCATCTTGAACTATAACTTCCCTGGATATTCTGTTGGTGAAGCCAAAGGTTTGAAATCCCCAGGTCGTCGTGAACTTGGTCACGGTAATTTGGCATGGCGCGCTGTTCATCCTATGGTTCCATCTCGCGAAGAATTTGATTATGTAATCCGCGTATGCAGTGATATTTTAGAATCAAATGGTTCTTCATCCATGGCAACAACATGTGGCGCAACATTGGCTATGATGGACGGTGGCGTTCCTATGAAAAGACCTGTCGCAGGTATCGCTATGGGCTTAATCAAAGAAGGTGATGATTACGCTATATTGACAGATATCTTGGGTGATGAAGACCACCTTGGCGATATGGACTTTAAAGTAACAGGTACAGACAAAGGTATCACAGCATTACAAATGGATATCAAAATTACATCTATTACTTTTGAAATTATGGAACACGCTTTATCACAAGCAAAAGATGGCCGTATGCACATCTTAGGCAAAATTGAGAAAGCCATCAAAGCACCACGCAAAACATTGTCTGAATATGCTCCACAAGCATACACAATGAAAATCAATCCAGACAAAGTTCGTGATGTAATTGGTAAAGGCGGCTCTGTGATTCAAGCATTGACACGTGAAACAAATACACAAATCGAATTAGAAGACGATGGAAGTATTAAAATCATGGCTGCTGACAAAGAAGACGCAGAAAATGCAATTGCAAGAATCAAAGAAATTGTCGCTGAACCAGAAGTTGGCGAAATCTATGAAGGCGAAGTCAGCGGTATAAAAGATTTTGGTTTATTTGTGAAAATTTTGAAAAATTTTGAATCTATGGTTCATATTTCTGAAATCACAGGTGAAAGATTAGAAAAAATTGAAGACGCTAAAATCAAAATGGGCGACAAAGTTTTTGTAAAATACCTTGGTACAGATAAACGTGGTAAAACTCGTTTGTCTATGGTCGGTATTGATCAAAAAAC
>JAGHTM010000017.1 GCA_018065345.1 Candidatus Enterousia merdequi
ACAGCCTTAGGTGCAGATTCAACCAAAGCTTTTGCTTCGCCTAAACCCAAACCTGTGATGTCTTTAACAGCTTTGATAACAGCCAATTTGTTTGCACCAGCATCAGCCAATACAACATCAAATTCTGTTTTTTCTTCAGCTGCAGCACCAGCAACAGGACCAGCAGCAACTGCAACAGCAGCAGCAGCGCTTACGCCCCATGTTTCTTCCAATGCTTTTGATAATTCAACTGCTTCTTGAACAGTCAATTTTGACAATTCTTCAACGATTTTTTGAATATCTGCCATTTTAATACTCCTTATTGAGTTTTTTGTTTTAATCTTGTTTTTTTCCATACTCTGCTGAAACACGTGCAAGACGTGATGCTGGTTCTATCAATATACGTGCGATAGTACCACGGATTTCCAACAGTGATGGAAGCTTGGATAATTGCACAATACCGTTCATATCAAGAAGGTCTGCATCCATTTTTCCACCGACAATTGTCAATTTTTGATGTTCGTCAGCAAATTTTGCTAAAACTTTTGTCACAGCCAAAGCATCTGTTGCAACTGCAACTGCTGTTGGATGTTTCATCAAATCGGATACAGCTTCGAAATTAGTATCTTTCAATGCTAATTTCATCAAACGGTTTTTAACAACTTTGAAAACAGAAACCAATGGACGTAATTCATTACGTAAAGATTCCATTTCTTTAACTGTTAAACCATTGTTTTCAATAACGAAAACACCGTCTGCTTCTTTCAAGGACGACTGCAACGCTGAAATCAAATCTGATTTTTCTTCGCGTCTCATTTTTATATATCCTTTTAAGCTTCTTTTGTTTAACTTTCCATCTGTGGTTTCCCACTGGTGGGGCTTGATTTCCTGCCCCAAAGAAATTTTCTTTGTCTATGATGGGAATTAAGTGATTTTCTTCACACCATCAGTCTTGGACAGAAATCTGTTTTACGGTGGGTTGCCCCACCATAAATTATTTTACTTCAACTTTAAGACCAGGGCCTTGAGTTGTAGCAACACTGCAACCCAAAATATATTGACCTTTTGCGGATGCAGGTTTAACTTTTTTCAATTGTTCAATCAATGCGGTTGCATTTTCGACCAATTTATCCGTTGCGAAAGACATTTTACCAATACCAGCATGGATAATACCTTTCTTTTCAGCACGGTATTCAATTTGTCCAGCTTTTGCATTTGCAACTGCTTCTGCAACGTTATTTGTAACAGTACCAAGTTTAGGATTTGGCATCAAACCTTTTGGTCCTAAAACACGAGCAACTTTTGACATCTTTGGCATCATATCAGGTGTTGCGATAACACGATCAAAATCCAAGAATCCATTTGCAACTTTGTCAATCAATTCTTCGCCACCGATAACATCAGCGCCAGCTTTTTTAGCTTCATCTTGAGAATTTATTGTAAATACTGCAACGCGAACTTTTTTACCTGTACCGTTTGGCAAAGATAACATTCCACGAATGTTTTGATCAGCTTTTGCAACATCAATACCTAATTTGATTGCAATTTCTAAACTTTCATCGAATTTAGAAGAGCAAAAACCACGCAAAGTTTCAATTGCTTCATTCAAAGCATAAACTTTTTTAGAATCCAAAGAACTCCAAGTTTGTTTTCTTTTTGTAACTTTCATGTCTTAGCCCTCCACCTTTACGCCCATAGAACGACATTGACCAGCAACAATATTGCATGCTGATTCAATAGTAGAGCAATTCAAGTCAGGCATTTTATTTTTTGCAATTTCTTCAATTTGAGATTTAGAAATAGTACCAACGAAATCACGTCCTGGTTTATGAGAACCAATCTTTAATTTCAATGCTTTTTTGATATAGTATGACACAGGTGGCAATTTCATAATAAATTCGAAACTGCGGTCTGTATAAACAGTGATTATGCAAGGAATTGGCATTCCTGGTTCTTTATCGGCTGTTTTGTCATTAAATTGTTTGCAGAATTCTGCGATGTTAACACCAGCAGCACCCAAAGCAGGTCCAATAGGAGGAGCTGGATTTGCTTGTTTTGCAGGGACGACTAATTTTACAATCCCTTTTACTTCTTTTTTTGCCATTTTTTTCACTCCATTTTTTGTTTAGATGTTTTTACACATCTGGTTTAAGCGTTGTGGTGCGATGTGGCGCATCTACCACAATTATTCAGTCTTGCGACTAAATTCTTTCTACTTGTGCAAATTCCAATTCAACACTTGTTTCGCGGCCAAATACCAATATTGTAACTGTCATTTTTTGTTTTACATTATCAACATTAGACGCAATACCATTGAAATTCGCAAAAGGCCCATCAATTACATGAACTTCTTGACCTTCTTCGTAAACTGTATCTTCAGTAACAACAGAACCTTCTTCAACTTGTTTTAATAAACGACGAGCTTCTGCTTCACTAATAGGAATAGGTTTTGATTGGTTTTTAACTTTTTGCCCCAAAAACATAACAACTTGAGGCATCAATTTCACCAAAGAAAAGGTTTCATTGTTCATAACCATTTGAACAACAATATATCCTGGGAAAAACTTTTTTTCTGACTTAACACGTTTTCCTGCCTTGATTTCAGAAACCTCACGTGTTGGGACCAAAATTTCACCAAAACACGCATTTAATTTACGTTTGTCAATTTGTTCACGCAATTCGCGAGCAACTTTGTCTTCACAACCTGTATGAACATTCACAACAAACCATTGCATTTTTTCTTCCATTGCCTTTGTCCTTCTTTTAGAAAATCCAATTTACCAAAGCGTTCAAAACACTATCAACAACGAAAAAGAATAACGCAGCCAATCCCGAAAATAACAATATCATAAAAGTAGTTTTAATAACAGTTTCACGTGTAGGCCACACGATTTTGAACCATTCTGAACGGACTGCTTTGATAAAATCTATTACTTTTTTCATATGTTTTCCTAAATTTCACATGCTTTTATCGACATTTTTATTTGGCAGGGGCTAAAGGAATCGAACCCTTATCCGCGGTTTTGGAGACCGATATTCTACCGTTGAACTAAGCCCCTTTTAACGATTTCTTTATTATTCCACACCCATAAATACACCCCAGCATTTCCGCCATTTTATATCGATAATCGGTGACAGCATAGCACACCGATATAAAAAATCAAGCGGAAATATTATAATGTTTTTTTATTTTTATCGCAAGCAAAAAAGCAAATCTCACATATAAAAAATAGAAAAA
>JAGHTM010000119.1 GCA_018065345.1 Candidatus Enterousia merdequi
ATGGGGTGTCCTGTTCCAAAAGTTGCGACACGTGCTGGGGCAGGTGCGTATTTAATGCGTAATCATGAGTTGGCTGGTCGCATAATAGAAAGTTGTGTCAAAGCTGTTAAAATACCTGTGTCGATAAAAACTCGTCTTGGATGGGACGAAACGCATAAAGATTGGCAAGATTTGGTACGTGTTGCCGCGCTTTCTGGTGCTTCTTTTGTTTCGCTCCACGGACGAACTCGGGCCCAAGGATATACAGGAAATGCTGATTTGTCACCAAAACCTAATTTACCAATACCGATAATTGCAAACGGTGATATTAAAACAATAGAAGACATAGAACGTGCCCAAAATCTTGGATATGATGGCGCTATGATTGGTCGCGGAATGTTGGGAAAGCCATGGCTGTTTGGGTGTTTGCTTGGAACATGTCAGCAACCAGATAATATAGGGGATATTGTATTAAAGCATCTTGATTTGATGTTGGAATATTATGGTAAATCTGCGATACCAATGTTTCGCAAACATGTGGCATGGTATTCTGCTGGAATACCTAATTCTGCACAATTTCGTATAAAAGTAAATCAAATAACCGAAGAACAAGATTTGAAAAAAATGATAAAAGAATTTTGGTCGATAGATTGACATATTGATATTTCTATCATAACATATCGTTATCAAAGGATTAAATTATGAATGAACAACAAGAAATAATACCTTCTATGCCAGAAACTACTGCCGCAGAAATGTTGCATAACGCACGCACAACAGGTCGTAGAAAACGTGAAATAAGTACAATCGCAAAATTACTTTGTATCCGCGAAGATTTTTTAACCGCTTTGGAAGAAGGAAATTATCGTGTTATTCCAGAAGACGTTTATATTCTTGGGTTTGCTCGAAATTATGCTATTGAATTAGGATTGGACCCTGATGAAGTTATTGCAAAATTGAAAAAGGAACTTGGTTTAACTTCAGAAGAAACAACAGAAGAAGAACCAAAGATTCAACAAAAGCAACCTGTTAAAATCAATAAAGAATTATTGTTAAAATGGTCAAAAATCGCATGGGAATATGTAAAAAAGCATTGGAAATGGTTTGTTGCTGGTTTTTGTGCTTTGGTTGTTTTAATTATATTGATTTCTTTATTATCTGGAAATAATACAAATGTTGAAACTGTTGCTGTATCCGAAAATACAGCGTCTGTGACAACAAATACCGTTAAAACACCAGATTTTAGATACCCAATACATGAAAAATTTGGTGAAAAAAACATTAAAGAGGCCAGGGTTGTTTTACAGGCTGAAAAAGAATCTTGGGTAAAAATTGAAGATGCTCGTGGTTCAAGTTTATTTTCACGTGTGTTAGTTCCTGGGGATGTGTATTTTGCTCCAGCGTCTGACAAATTAAAGGCAACTTTTGGTAATGTTGGTGCCATAGATGTATGGGTCGATGGAGAATTGGTTAAAAAATTAGGTCCTGCAAACACTAAAAAGACAGGTATATCTTTGTCTCCAGACGCATTAAAATCTGTTGGGTTTGCAGAATAAAACCTCTTTCTGCTTGCACTTGATTTTTAATATTTTATCACTATGTATTTATTATGACTGGAAATATAAAAATTCGCGGTGCTCGCGAAAATAATCTTAAAAATATAGATTTAGACCTGCCAAAAAACAAACTTGTTGTATTGACGGGGGTGTCTGGCTCTGGCAAATCGTCATTGGCTTTTAATACTATTTATGCCGAAGGACAAAGAAGATATGTCGAATCGTTATCTTCTTATGCTCGTCAATTTTTAGATATGCAAAAGAAACCAGATGTCGATTTAATAGAAGGTTTGTCGCCTGCTATATCCATAGAACAAAAAACAACTTCTAAAAACCCACGTTCAACAGTTGGTACAGTCACAGAAATATACGATTATTTGCGTCTTTTGTGGGCACGTATAGGTGTCCCGTATTCACCGGTCACAGGATTGCCTATAAAATCACAAACCATAGCAGAAATGGTCGAATGGACATTAAAAATCCCAAGTGGTGTGAAATTCTTTATAATGGCGCCAATGGTTCGTGATCGCAAAGGAGAATATAAAAAAGAAATTGCCTTTTTAATTAAACAGGGTTATCAACGTGCCATAGTAGATGGAACTTTGTATGATTTGTCTTCTGTCCCAGCATTAGATAAAAACAAGAAACATAATATAATGGTAGTCATAGATCGTGTGTCTATGCCAGATAAACTAGAAGGTGAAGAAGCAGAAGAGTTTCGTTCAAGATTATATTCTTCATTTGAAGCATCGCTTCGTCTTGTCCCAGGGGCAGTAATCGTTCATCGTCTTGATACAAATGAAGATTCTTTGTATTCACAAGAATATGCATGTCCTGTATCTGGTTTTACCGTTCCAAAGATAGAACCAAGATTGTTTTCTTTTAATGCTCCAGTTGGTGCGTGTAGTGCTTGCGATGGTTTAGGTGTACAATTAAATATGTCGCCAGATTTAGTTATACCAGATACAACAAAATCTATTCTTGGTGGTGCTATTGCTCCGTGGTCGCGTGGAGGAATGTTGACCCAATATGAAAACATTCTAGATTCTTTACATAAAAAATATAAAATACCTCTATCAAAACCATGGAATACACTGTCGGATAAAGATAAAGAAATTATTTTATATGGAACTGGTGAAGAACCTATAAAAATAAATTGGAATGGTTATGTGTATGAAAAACCTTTTGAAGGGGTAATAACAAACCTTGAAAGAAGATTTCGTGAATCTGATTCTGAATCTACACGTAGTGAATTGGCAAAATACCAATCTGAAAAAACATGTCCAGTGTGTCATGGCAAAAGATTAAATATCCAAGCATTATGTATAAAAATAAACAATTGTGATATTATGGATGTTTGTGAAATGTCCATAGATGAATCTTTGCGCTGGTTTCAAGATTTACCAAATCATTTAACTAAAAAAGAAAATGATATTGCGTCTATGGTTTTGCGTGAAATTACATCTCGTTTATATTTTTTACAAAATGTTGGACTTGGTTATTTGACTATGTCGCGTATGGCTGGAACTTTGTCTGGTGGTGAAGCACAACGTATAAGATTGGCTTCACAGATAGGAAGTGGTTTATCAGGTGTATTGTATGTTTTAGATGAACCTTCTATTGGGTTGCATCAAAGCGATAATGATAAATTGATAGATACATTAAAAATGTTGCGCGACAAAGATAATACAGTTGTTGTTGTTGAACACGATGAAGATATGATGCGTGCTGCTGATTATTTGGTAGATATTGGTCGTGGTGCTGGTATAAATGGTGGTAATGTCATAGCATATGGAACACCAGCCGAAGTTATTAAAAATCCGAACTCTTTGACAGGCGAATATTTATCTGGAAAACGAAAAATAGATGTCCCAAAAAAACGCAGGGAAGGCAATGGTAAAACCATAAGAATTGAAGGTGCACGCGAAAACAATCTTAAAAATATAAGTGTTGATTTTCCACTTGGTAAGTTTATTGCTTTGACTGGTGTTTCTGGTTCTGGAAAATCGACATTATTATTAAATACTTTATATCCATCTATTATGCGTGCTTTGTATAATTCCAAAATAGAATCTGGGGCGCACGATATAATTCGTGGTATTGAAAATATAGACAAAGTTGTTGATATAGACCAATCTCCAATAGGACGTAGCCCACGCAGTAATCCTGCAACATACGTTGGGGTATTTAATAATATTCGTGATTTTTATGCGAATTTACCAGAATCTAAAACACGTGGATATGATGCAGGTCGTTTTTCTTTTAACGTCAAAGGTGGCCGTTGTGAAGCATGCCAAGGTGACGGTCAAATTAAAATAGAAATGAATTTCTTGGCTGATATTTATGTTGAATGTGATAAATGCCATGGTCAAAGATATAATGAAGAAACTTTGGCTGTAAAATACAAAGGTAAATCTATTGCTGATGTCTTGAATATGACGGTCGAAGAAGCATATAGATTCTTTATAAATGTCCCGCAAATAGCCCGTAAATTAGAATTATTAAAACGTGTAGGGCTTGATTATATCAAACTTGGACAAAGTTCGCTTGATTTGTCTGGTGGCGAAGCGCAACGTATAAAGTTGTCCAAAGAATTGGCTGCGCGTAGTACTGGTCAAACAATTTATATTTTAGATGAACCAACCACAGGACTTCATTTCGAAGATATTAAATCTTTGTTAAATGTTTTACATGAATTTGTTGACCAAGGTAATACAGTAATAGTTATTGAACATAATCTTGAAGTTATAAAAACTGCCGATTGGATTATAGACCTTGGGCCTAATGGTGGTGCAGGTGGTGGGCGTATTATTGCGACAGGAACACCAGAAGATATTGTAAAAGTTCCAGAATCTTTGACAGGTAAATATCTTAAAAAGTATCTGGACAAACCCAAAAAAAGCAAATAATATTGAAACAGGAACTAAAATTTAAGGAGATAAAAATGTTCGGATTTGGAAAAAAGAAAAAAACAGAAGAAAATAACGAAACAATTGATTTGGAAAAAGAAACTGCAAAAATCCCATCTGGTATGAAAGAAACTGCAGAACGTATGATGTCTGGCCAATTTGATATGAATGATATGTTGGCACAATTAAAACAAATCAAGAAAATGAGCAATTTTAGTGGATTATTAAAAATGGTTCCTGGAATGTCTGGGGCTGTGGCTGCTATGAAAGAAAAAATTGCAGATGGAAGCGTTGATGCTCAAATCAAAATATTAGAAGCAATGACAGCCGAAGAACGCGCTGAACCAGATAGAATCTTTGCAAATGCCAAGGCTCGCATTGCTGAAACAGCTGGTTGCACAGTTCGTGAAGTTGAACATATAATTAAACAATATTCAAAAATGAAACAACAAATGGCTATGATTCAACGTATGGGTGGAATGGAAGCAGTAATGGAAAGAATGAAAAAAAGTGGTATTGGGGGACAAAATTAATGAGTACGAATAATCATAGTGATAAAATTATTTCTGTTGGAATACCAGAACAAATGCATATTGTTCAAATGGTTCATAAAAAACCTGTTTTATTGGGGTACAAAGTCGTAGTCACCTATGAAAAACAAGGTAAGATAGATTGTTTGTTCTTAAATGGAACAAACAAAAAAAAGCATAATGACGCAGATAGATTTTATAAACGCATTTTAAATGTTCAACGTACACAACAAAGATGAAAATATTAAATAAAAAAATTGCTGCTCATAAATCGTCAGTCGCTTGGCTTCAACGTCAGGCGGCTGATCCGTATGTTGCACGCGCGCAAAAAGAGGGCTATCGCGCACGCGCAGCATATAAAATTATAGAAATGAATGAAAAATATCATTTCTTCAAAAATGGGCAAGTTGTTGTTGATTTGGGTGCAGCACCTGGTTCTTGGTCGCAATATGTTGCACGCGAATTTCCAAAATCAAAAATATTTGCGATGGATTTATTGGAAATAAAGCCAATAAATGGTGTTGAAACTTACCAAGGTGATTTTACAAGTGATGAAGCATTAAAATGGCTTGAAGAAAAATTGAATTTATCACACGATGAACTTGGTCGTGGAACAGCAGATATTGTAATGTCGGATATGGCGCCAAATACAGTAGGACATAAGAAAACAGACCATTTACGTCAAATGGTTTTGTTGGAATATGCCTTGGATTTTGCATTACACGCTTTGAAAAATGGTGGAGTGTTTATTGCTAAATCTTTTACTGGTGGCACAACTAATGATTTGGTAAAACAAATCAAAGAACATTTTAATGATGTTCATTATATAAAACCACCGTCTTCACGTAAAGATAGTGTTGAAATGTTTATTGTTGCTGTTGGATTTAAGGGATAAGAGAGATGTAAAACTGCCAGACATAACGCAAAGGAGTTATGATATGCCAGATATAAAAAAAGAAGTATCAAAGAACAGAGAAAATAAATTAAAAAAAGAAAAACAAAAGAAAAAGAAGAAATCTGAAAAATTAGATGAAGATGAAGAAAACATCGTTTTTCAACCCCTTGATGAAGCAGATGCGGCTTTCGCAGAACAATTCAAATTATATGATCCATTAAAAATACATGCAAGATTGATTGTCCCAGGAACAAGTGTATATACTATTGAACAAGTTCCACCAACACCAAAAAGACCGTATGTAACATATAAACCGGCTATGCGTATTGTTACAGCTGTCCAAGGTGATGGCACAGGAGAAGTTGCTTTGGTTCTTGCGTATAATCCAAAATTTGAAATTGCTGATAATTTGTTTGATAAGAAAAAATACTGTGTTAAGGCCCAAGAAGAAGTTATTTATTCGCCTTTGCGATTCGTTCATGCAAAATGTATCTGTGCAGAATTAAACGCGCAATCTAGACAGTGTTATAAAGAAAATATGCGCAAAATTCTGCGTGCTCAAAAGAAAAAAATGGCAGAATTAGCAAAGTCTAACGAAAAAACAAAATAAATATTTTATTTATAAGATTCTGCAGCCGTTCTTGCTAAATCATCAACGCG
>JAGHTM010000060.1 GCA_018065345.1 Candidatus Enterousia merdequi
CTCTCCTTTCAAAACAAATAAAAAACCGCCAATGAAAATGGGCGGTCGGAGAGGTGGTAAAGACCAAAAATCAAGTCTACTCCCCGACCATATATGTCGGGGACATTAACGATGCATCGCACCGGATTTTTGAAGGACTTACCACAGTCCCGAAACCAATTCCCATTGGATTCGTTTTGAATTATATCATAAATTCATATTTTAATCAAAAATTAAAATTATATGCGTTTGTCTTTCGCGTTACACCATTTACAAACAGCACACTTTTCACAATTTGGATGTAATGCTTTGCATGTATATCGTCCATGTAAAACCATTGTATGATTTACCATTTCGTGATATTTTTGTGGTATTATTTTCAACAATTTTTCTTCTACTTTTTCTGGTGTGTTTTCTAAATCAGAACACCAACCAAAACGATGCGACAAACGAAAGACATGTGTATCAACACCAATATTTGGTGCACCCCACAAAACATTCATTATTACATTTGCTGTTTTTTGACCAACACCCGCAAGTGACATTAAATCTTTTCTGTTATGATATTTTTGTGGAAATTTATAGTTTATATCATCACTGTTTTTATCAATCAGTTGTTGTGACAATTTAATTATATTATTTGCTTTGTTATTAAAGAAAGATATTACATTTATGTGTTTTTTTAATCCGTCCAATCCAAGTTTTAACATTTTATCCGGAGTTGGCGCAACACGAAACAAACATGGTGTTACTTCATTTACTTTTTTATCAGTTGCTTGGGCAGACAATATCACAGCCACCGCAAAAGTAAATTCATTTACAGAATATAATTCAGACCGGATATTCATATTTAATGTTGGACAAACATTTTCAAAATAAACATCCGGTGAAAGAGTTATATTTTTTTTAACCATTTACTTTTTCAATATCAACAGACAAATTATAATCTTCTATGTTCACAGAAAATTGATTTGCGCTACCATTATTCATTTCAACAATCAACGCATCATGCATAATACGTTTTTTATGAGATTCTATGGCGTTAGACAACGCAACATCTGCACAGTATGTTAATTTAATTCTGTCTGAAACATCCAAACCTGCTGACTTACGAGAATCTTGGATAAAACGCAAAGCGTCATTTACAAGACCTTCGGCAATTAATTCAGCATTTGTTTCTGTATTCAAAACAACTACCGCTGTATTATCTGGCAACGCACTACCAGATATACCATCTTTCACAGTTAAACGATTTTCAAATTCGTCATTGTTCAAAACATATTCACCAACAACCAATTTATCACCATCTAAACTGTAATCGCCACGTTTCACAGCCGGTATAATATCTTTTAATCCAGAACCCAAACGTGCACCAATTTTTGGAGTAATTAAATACACAAAAGAATCAGCCACTGTTTTTATATCTGCAATAAATTTAACATCTTTGACATTTAATTCATCACGAATAATATTCGCATAATCTGTCATATCTTTACCAGCAATTGTCACATCCAAAAGTGGCAAACGATTACGCAATTTATACTGTTCGCGCAATTGTTTTCCTGTTGATACAATCGCTTGAACACGGCGCATATCGTCAACAATTTTTGTATCTGTGATTTCTGCGCGTGGCCAATCTTGTAAATGAACAGAATCTTTACCTGATAAATCCTTGAATATATATTCGCTTATAAATGGTGCAAAAGGTGCAAGCAATTTACAAAATGTTATCAAAACATAATGTAATGTTTCAAAAGCACTTTTGTCTTCATCCCAGAATCTATCGCGGTTAAGACGTATGTACCAATTATTCAATATATCAAGGAATCTTATGAATTCTTTAACTGCAACATCTGGTTTATATTCATCCAAAGAAGATGTTGTTGTTTTAATCAATTCATTTAATTCTGCCAAAATATATTTATCTAATAAATTATCTGCTTTTGGTTCTTTATCGACTGTGATATTTCCAGCATTTGCATATAAAGTGAAGAAGTGATATGCGTTCCAAAGAGGTGTCAAAACAGTTTTAATAGAATCATTAAATACTGTGCCTTCTTTGTCCATGCATATCGGTTCTGCCTTCATAAAATTGCTGCCCTGGATAAATAAACGAATTGCGTCTGCACCATATTTTTCAAACAAATCTGATGGGTCAGAATAATTGTGTAAAGATTTAGAAAACTTACGTTTGTGTTCGTCCAATGCCATACCGTTTGCAGACACAACCTTGAATGCAGGTTTGTCAAATAAAGCAACCGCCATAATCATTAAAGAATAGAACCAACCACGTGTTTGGTCTTGTCCTTCAATGATGTAATCAGCAGGAAAATTCTTTTCAAATTTATCCTGGTTTTCAAATGGGTAATGTAATTGTGCAAATGGCATAGAACCACTTTCAAACCAACAATCTAACACATCAACAATTCGGTGCCAGCCGTCTTTTGTCAGTGCATCTAATGTTGGACGATGTAAATCATGAATTTCTGTGCCAAAGAAATCTTCTAGTTCTTTGATAGAACCAAAGATTTTATATTCGCCATCTTTTTCCCAAATTGGTAATGGGACACCCCAGAATCTATTTCTTGAAATACCCCAGATACGAGCATTTTCAATCCAAGCCATAAAACGATTACCAGCACTTGTCCAAATTGTTTCGTTTTTAGTTATTTCGACCAATCTTTCACGGATTTTTGGAACATCAACATACCATGCATCTGTTGCACGATAAATCAGTTTTTCATGACTGCGTGGACCAAAAGGATAAGAGTGTTTATGTTGGTCTTTTTTAACCAAAATTCCATTTTGTTTTAACCAATCTATGATTTTTGGATTTGCTTCAAAAATATTCATACCCGCCCAATCAGAAACAGTTGAATCAAAATTACCATAATCATCAACATTCAAAATCACAGGAAATTTTGGGTCTAAATTTTTTGCTGCGAAATAGTCATCTTCACCAAATGCAGGTGCGATATGAACAATACCTGTTCCGTCACTGTCGCTTACATAATCTGCAGGAATTATTTGATGTAATAAACTATCTGAATTTTCATAATAATTAAATATCGGTTTATAGTGCAGACCAACTAAATCTTTACCCAATACAGTGCCAAGATTTTCCGAATTTTCAAAAACTTTTTCATAAGCCTTTAATCTGGATTTAGCCAAAACATAAATATGACCGTCACTGTGTTTCATACGAACGTATTCCATATCTGGATTCACAGCCAATGCAGAATTCGCAGGTAATGTCCACGGTGTTGTTGTCCATGCAATTGCACGGTCGCCATTTTCAAGTTGAAACCATACAGTCACAGTATCATCAACAATGTCTTGATATTCGCTGGACGCTTCGCTGTTTGATAAAACAGTTCCCAGTTTCCAATCGTATGGGTTTACTTTGAAATCTTTATAGAGCAGACCTTTCTTGTACAATTCTTTCAATGCCCAAATTACAGATTCCATATATTTTGTGTCCATGGTGCGATATCCAAAATTATCACCACCATCAACCCAACGACCAATACGTTCTATGTATCCCAGCCATTCGTTTGTATATGTCATAACATCAGTACGACACATATCACAAAATGCGGCTATACCGTCTTCTTCTACGATTTTTTTAGCGGTACGACCTTGTTTTTTTTCAACACTGTTTTCAGCAGGCAGACCATGACAATCCCAACCAAGTTCACGAACAACATGTTTTCCGTTCATTGTTTGAAAACGAGAAATCATATCTTTAATTGCAGAAACCCCAAGGTGTCCTAAATGTGGCAAACCATTTCCAAATGGCGGACCATCATAGAAATTGAAAGGTTCACCC
>JAGHTM010000018.1 GCA_018065345.1 Candidatus Enterousia merdequi
CCATCTTCATCATAATAATAAACACAATCTTCGCCTTTTTGACGATAGCGAACATCTGTTTCATAATAGTCATAACCAGAACAACCAGCCAATAAAGCCAACCCTAACATAGATAAAATAACTTGTTTCATTTTTTTATTCCTTTTTTTGTTTCTCTCTGTTGTCCCGATTCGATTCCTTGATTGTTGCACAATTTTATGAATTGTCAAATTTTTAATAAAACATAAAAAATTTTCTAAAATGTGATATAATTATCAAAAACAAAGGAAAAAATTATGCACTATTCTGATTTTGGTTTATCTAATACAAAGAATTTATTAACAAAAGCATTAAAAAACGGGTATGCCGTTCCAGCTTTTAATTTCTTTAATCTTGAAACTATGACTGCAATTCTGGAAGCAGCACAAATAACACAAAGTCCTGTAATACTAGCCGTATCAGAATCTGCATTAAAATATATTGGTGATAATATTTTGATGGGTATGATTGCCGGCGCTAAATACAAACGCGGTCAAGTTGCTTTACACCTTGACCATGGACACAGTTTTGACATTTGCAAACACGCCATTGATTTAGGTTTTTCATCTGTTATGTTTGATGGCAGCATGCTGGATTTAGAAAAAAACATATCTATATCCAGAAAAATTTCAGATTATGCACACAAATTTGACGTTTCTGTCGAAACAGAACTTGGTATATTATCTGGATTTGAAGACAAAAACACAAATTCAAAAATAAATTCTTATACAAACCCTGACCTAGTTAAAAATTTTGTTAATAAAACCCAAACAGATTCTTTGGCAATATCTATTGGAACATCACATGGAGCATATAAAAGAAAAAACAACAACGAAACCCTTCGCTTTGATATATTAAAAGAAATATCAGAACTTGTTCCAAATATTCCATTGGTTTTACATGGCGCATCTTCTGTTCCACAAAATTATATCAAAACAATAAATAAATTTGGAGGCAATATAAAAGACGCATACGGAATCAAACCATCACAAATCAGAAAAGCAATATCGTTACATATCACAAAAATAAATGTAGATTCCGATTCGCGTTTAGCCTTTACTTCAACTATTCGCAAAGAATTATCACAAAACAAACCCGTATTTGATCCACGCGTTTATCTTGATAAAGCAAAACAAGAAATGATAAAAAATTGTATAAACGAAATACAAAATATTATGGGATCTGGATATAAAATTTAGTCCTGTTTTTCCAACTTCCACCCTTTAAAAGTATAACCTGGTCGTGTTGGCTCTGGTGGCAAAATAATACCAGAATCATAAGTGCAAGTTGTATGACCAATATTACCGTTATCATAAACCCAATCAATATTTATCTCATTCGGTTCAAAAATTGGAAAAAATGCGTCTCTAAAAGTATTATCACAAGAATTTGTTATATCTTGGGTAAATGGATAATTAAAAATTATACCCTGGGCTTCTGTTTCATTAAAAACATACGTTCCACCACCACAAATATGTTCAACGGGGCATAGAACACACTTTGTCGCACCAGCTGGTAAGAAAGTTCCCGACTCACAGGTATAACTGTTTATTTCAAAAACAGGATAAAAAAATAAACCATCTGTGCATCCGCCGCTAATATCTGACGTAATCACTTCTGCCCAAACAGACATCATAAGCGTAAACGATAGTAAAGTCACAAAAACAATTCGCATTTTATATACCACCAACACTAGGTCCTGCAATAAATTCACCTGTTCCAGAATTACCAAAGAATTGTTGCGTCACAGTATCATACAATCCCACAGCACCATCAAACATTCGCTGAGCAGGGATAAAGTTATGAACGAGCGTATTACCTTCTGCAAAACTTGCTCCATATATTTTTAAAGGATATGAAGAAACCGTAGTTGCATTACGTTTAAGTCCAAATAAAACAAATGTATATGGAGATCTCCATATACTCGGAACAGCTGATGTTTGTTGGTCTATTAAAACATCATTTATAAAAAATTGCTTATTTTTAATAATAAACACGTTAATAGAGTTAGTATCAATGGCATATTTATAATCTCGATAAGAATACCAAGCCCACTGACCTCCACATACGTAGAAAGCATTTTGATTTCCTGAAGTTCCGTTAACATATCCAGAACACGAAGCTTTATTTGCTCTAAGAGTAAATACAGTAGTATTATTTGCATAATATCCTGTATCTATCCATTGAGTCCCTGTACTCTCAATATATTCTAATTTGTAATATGTCCCCCAACCTTTGAATGTATAACCTATTTTTGTTGGTGCTTGGGGTAGTATCACATCACCACCAACTGTGCAGGTTGTTGTTGTGTATATCGTTCCGTCTTCGTTATACCATGTTACATTTCTTGTGTCTGCATATGCATAAACAAATACAAACAAACAAAATAAAGCACATAAAAAACGTTTCATATTTCCCCCGTAAATACGAAACCGCCAATTTACAAAGGGCGGTTGGAGGTTAACGACAATTTCAGTTTAAATTGTGTGCATATTCTTTATATTTTGCAACCCTCCAACCATACTTGAGTTGGAGATTTTAACGTCCCTGCGGACGAAACTGAAAAAGGGTCGTTACACCCCATCAATGGAACTCCCATTGACAGCATCAATTTTACCATATTATCAAAAATAATCGCAACAAAAAAACGCGATGCTTTAATATAAAAAAATAACAACGGCGCAAAATACGCCGTTGTTATCAATCAAGAATAATGTTTTTATTTATTTTGCACGTTCTACATATTCCAAAGTTTCTGTATTCACAACAATCTTTTCACCTTGTTCGATAAAAGTTGGAACTTGAACACGAACACCATTATCTAAGATTGCAGGTTTTCCACCACTACTTGTTGCTGTTTGACCTTTTAATGCAGGTTCTGTTTCTTCAACAGTTGCAATAACAGTTTTTGGCAATGTGATAGACACTGGATGACCTTCAACAAAATTTGCTTTGACTAACATTTCAGGTGCCAAGAATTTCATTTGTTCACCCAAAGAATCATTTGGCATTGTGAATTGTTCATAATCAGACAAATTCATAAAAAACGCATCTGTCCCATCAGAGTACAAATATTGACATTCCAAATCTTCAACCATCAATTTTTCAACTTTATCTTCTGCGCGCCAACGATCGCCACCTTTGTTACCAGAGTCAATATCGCGTAAATCAGCTTGAACAAAAGCGCCACCTTTACCAGGCTTTACTTTTGTAATAGATGTAACAGAATAACGTTTACCGTTGTGAGAAATAACCCAACCCACACGCATATCATTTGCAATATAAGATGCCATTTAATATACCTCTTGTTTTAATTTTACTGTTAAAGAATATAATAAAGTTTTTATCAACGCAACATTTTTTGTGCTTTAAATCAAAATTTCTGTAAAAAACCGCCCAAAGGCGGTTTTTTTTGATATAGCATACAATCTACATACGCATTGGCATCAATACGAATAACGAATCCGTATCTTTTTCAGTAGATTTTATAATTGTTGGCGATAAAGATTCTTGCATTTCAAGTTGGAATTTATCACCTTCTGCCTGACCAGCAACATCAAGCAAGAATTTCACATTGAAATTAATAGTAAATGTTGCATCACCATTATATTCTATATCTAATTCTTGTGTTGCAGTTCCAGCATCTGGACTTGAAGCATTGATAACCAACTTATTCATTGAAAATGCTAATTGAACAGATTTTGTTTTATCAACACTTGCTACAGAAACCAAATCTACAGCGTTTACAAATTGTTTACGATCCAAAATTGCAATTTTATCATTACCCTTTGGAATAACTACGCGATAATTTGGATATTGTGCATCAACTAATTTACTTGTCAAAGTTGCTGCACCAACCGTAAAGCGCGCTTTTGTATCTGACAATTCAACAGAAACATCATCTACATTTGCATCTTCTAATAATTTAGACAATTCACCGATTACACGTCTTGGAATAATAACAGATGGCATACCATTTGTACCAGCAGGCGCATTTATAGCACACAAAGCCATTCTTTGTGCATCAGTCGCTACAGCTGTCAATTTACCAGTATCTTCAGAAATATGAAAATAAATTCCCCCAAGATGATAACGAACATCATCTGTTGGGATTGCAAATTTTGTTTGATTTATCAAATGTGCTAAATCACCTGTTGTCATTTGGAATTTTGTACTTAAATTTCCACCTGCCATTGCTGGAAAGTTTTCTGCTGGCAATGTCGGCAAATGGAAAACAGCACGACCACTTGTTACAACAATCTGATCACCAGATTGCTTGAAAGTTATTTCTGCATCTTCTGGTAATTTACGAACTATGTCATACAACATTTGAACAGGAACAGTTGTTTTACCAGACAAAGTAATATCTGCAGCAACATGTTCAACTAATTCCAAATCAACATTTGTAGCAGATAAAATCAAATCATCTGCTGCTTCTATTTTAACGTTAACCAATATAGGCAATGCAGCACGCTTTTCAACGATAGATTGCATATGCCCCAGCGCACGTATCAAAACTTGACGAAACACTGAAAATTCCATATTTTGCTCCTGTATATTTTCTATTATTAAACTTCCTATGTCAGAGTGTATCAAAAAACACCGATTCGGTGCAAGAGCAAATCTTACTAATTTTACAACAAATTATTTTGGACAAAAAA
>JAGHTM010000024.1 GCA_018065345.1 Candidatus Enterousia merdequi
CACAACCAGCAAATGCAGAATTGTAAAACGATGCTCCCAAACAACAAATCAAAGCGATAAAAAAACTTTTTAATAATCGCATAATATAAAATACACCTTTCCTTGATGGCAAATATCATAGCAAGTTTATTTTTTTCACGCAATAATTATTTATAAAAAAAAACACCGTCTTTGTTGACGGTGTAATTCTTCGTTCGCAAATGCGCATATTAAACACGACGAACTTTCTTTGGACGGCACCCGTTGTGTGGAATACGTGTCGTATCTGTAATAGATTGAACAACCAATCCTGCATTTGCCAAACCACGTACCGCAGATTCACGACCTTGACCAATACCACGCATCAAAACATCAACTGTTTTCATGCCCATTTCTGCTACTTTTTTACCAACAGCATCAGCAACAACAGTTGCAGCATATGGTGTAGATTTTTTTGCACCTTTGAAATTATTTGCCCCAGCAGTTGCCCATGTTAATACAGCACCAGATTGATCTGTGATTGTTATACGTGTGTTATTATTTGTTGCGACCACATGTGCAATACCATGTGATACTTTTTTTACAACTTTCTTTTTTGCTTTTGTAATTGCCATTTATTTTTCCTTTGATTAGATGTCTTCAATTAACTATCGTGTTAATCTCTACCCAATTAAACTTATTTACCCTTAGTTGCAGAGCCCGCAACAACAACGCGTTTTCCCTTACGAGTTCTTGCGTTTGTTTGTGTGCGTTGACCACGAACTGGTAAACGGTTACGATGACGAATTCCGCGATATGTTTTTAAATCTTGCAAACGTTTAATGTTCATTGCAACTTCGCGACGAACGTCACCTTCTACTTTGAAGTTTTGTTCAATATAATTTGAAATTTTGATAACATCTTCGTCTGTTAAATCTTTTGCGCGCAGACCGTCTTTCAATTTTAATGCAGAACAAATCTGTGCAGATTTAGCCGGCCCAATACCATGAATGTATTGCAACGCAATTTCAATGCGTTTTTCGGACGGGATGTTAACACCTGCTATACGTGCCATCTTTTATTTTCCTTTGTTTTTATGTTTTTTCGAATGTTTCCATTCAACCTTGCACCCAAAATCCACACGTTTTTTGAATGCTTATCGATTTTTACAACAACCTATTTTATAATGCATTGTCGCAAAAATCAAATCTTTGTTTTTGTTTCCAACTTATCCGCGGAAACGACCTTTCTTTTGTGCTTTATTCACAACACCAGTATATTGTTTTTCAACCAAATATGATTTTATTTGATTCATTGTATCTAAAACTACACCAGCAACGATTAAAACACTTGTTCCACCAATCATTACAGGCATTCCACCACGAGTATTCAATATTATAGGTAATACACAAACAACTATTAAATAAGCAACACCTATGGCTGTTGTTCTTGATACAACACCATCAAGATGTTGAATTGTTTGTTCACCAGGACGAACCCCAGGGATATATCCACCCATATTCTTCAAGTTTGTACTTGTTTCTTCACTGTTGAATACTACAGCAGTTTGGAAATAAGCAAAGAACACTATCAATAATGTGAACATTACCATATAAGACCATGTTCCATAAGTAAAGAATCCAAGTATGTTTTGAACAACCAAATTTTCACTTTGAACAAAACGTTGGACAAATGCAGGCAACATCATTATAGACGATGCAAATACAGGTCCCATAACACCAGACATATTGATTTTAATTGGTAGATATGAAACATTTGTATTCATTACGCCATTAGACATTGCTTGACGTGGATATAATATTTGAATACGACGTTGTGCTTGTTCCATAAATGCAATCAAAGCAACAATACCAACGACAAATCCCAAAACCAAAGCAATCATCGCAGGTGACATTTGTCCAACTCCTGCCAATGAAAATAGTTTTGCGATTCCACCAGGAACTTCTGCGATAATACCAGCAAAAATCAATAACGATGCACCTTGACCGATACCACGTGCAGTGATTTGTTCTGCAAGCCACATAACAAATACAGTACCACCAACCAATGCAACTATGGCAGATAATTCAAATGCAAAGCCAGGATTTGCAACCGCTGAAACACCATTTACTGGTGCCATAGATTCAAGTCCACGAACCACTGCCCAACCTTGGACAACAGCCAAAAGAACAGCCAAATAACGTGTATATTGATTGATTTTTACACGTCCAGATTCGCCCTCTTTTCTTAAATCTGTTAAATTTTTGCTTGTCGCAGTCAATAATTGGATAACGATAGACGCTGAAATATATGGGAAAATATTTAATGCCAGAACTGACATACGGGATAATGATCCACCAGAAAACATATCAAACATTCCCATCATTCCATTATCACCATTAAACAAATGCAACACAGCACTTGCATTAACACCAGGTAATGGAATAAATGAACCAATACGATAAACAATCAACGCACCCAGAGCAAACAAGATACGTTTTTGTAAATCAGAAAGGTTTCCAAAAATATTTTTCAAGAATTTCATGCGTTTATCTTTCCTTTCGAAATACACCTGTGAAATAAATCACAGATGTATAATTCCTTTGATATTATTTAGATTGGATTTTTCCACCAGCTTTAACAATTGCTGCTTCTGCAGATTTAGACCATTTGTCTGCAACAATGTTGATTGCTGATTTGATTTCGCCTTTTGCCAAAACTTTCAAACCATCCATTTTACGGTTCAAAATTTTTGCATCAACCAATGTATCTAATGTGATTTCTTTTTTAGCATCTATTTTTCCAGATGCGATGAATTTTTCAATATCACCAAGATTGATTGTTGCATATGTTTTTGCAAATGGGTTATTAAAACCAAATTTTGGAAAACGACGCAAAATTGGCATTTGACCACCTTGGAAAGTAGCCTGTTTGCGTGATCCAGAACGTGCTTTTTGACCTTTGTTACCACGACCAGATGTTTTACCGTATCCAGAAGCCATACCACGACCAAGACGTTTAACATCTTTACGTGCACCAAAATTATCCATCAATGCATTTAATTTCATTTTTTTATCCTCTTTATTCCTATGACTAAAATTATAGTCTGTTTCGCACATAATACAAGATTATGCACTCGGTTTACTTAAATTATTTTGCTTCTTCTGCTGATTCTAATTTTTTACCATCACGACCAGCAATGATTTCTGCAACAGTTTTACCACGACGTGCAGCAACTGTTTTTGGAGAATTCATTCTTTCAAAAGCATAGAAAATTGCGCGAATCATGTTATTTGGATTGTTAGAACCTTGTGATTTTACAACAACGTCTTGGACACCCAAACATTCAAATACTGCACGCAAAGCACCACCAGCAATGATTCCAGTACCAGGAACAGCACTGCGAATTACCAATTTGCTTGCGCCATATTTAGAAGAAATATCATGATGCAATGTACGGCCTTCTTTCAAAGGAACGCGTATCATTTTTGCTTTTGCTGCTTTTGTTGCTTTTTGAACTGCTGCTTGAACTTCCAAAGCTTTACCTTTGCCAAATCCAACCATACCAGATTTATCACCAACAACAACTAATGCAGAGAAAGACATATTACGTCCGCCTTTCACTGTTTTAGAAACGCGGTTGATAGAAACTAATTTATCTACCAAGTTATCTGTCTGTAATTTTTTTTCATCAAAACGTGCCATTGTTTTTTGCTCCATCTAATTAAATATTCATTCCGTTTGCGCGCATAGAATCGCCCAAAGCTTTTACACGACCATGGTATAAATAACGACCACGATCAAAATAATAATTGTCTTTGATACCAGCTTTTGCCATACGTTCAGCAAATATTTTGCCAATCATTTCTGCGCCAGCGATATTCCAACCTTTGCCTTTGAAATCTTTTTCTTTAGAAGATGCTGCACATACTGTGTGACCTTTTACATCATCAATAGCTTGGATTTCAATATGACGATCCGAACGGAACACTGACAAACGAATTTTGCCAGGATTCTTTCTTTTCAACGCACCGCGTGTTGCCAATGTACGTCTTTCTTCAGAAGATAAATGTTTTAACATTTTATTTTTCCTTATTTTATCAATTCCCGTAACAGCGGAAATTATTTATTATTTCTTTTTACCTTCTTTGCGACGGATATATTCGTCTTTATAGAAGATACCTTTACCTTTATATGGATCTGCTTTGCGGATTTTATGAATCTTATCTGCAAATTGACCTAACATATTTTTATCAACACCAGAAATTACAAATTCTGTTGGTGTTTCGCCCATTGTAACAGTCAAACCTGCCGGGATTTCCATAACAACATCATGAGAAAAACCAACAACCAATGTAAAGATGTTACCTTTGACAGATGCTTTATAACCAACACCTTTCATATACATAGCTTTTGAAAAGCCTTCGGATACACCTTTGACTGCTGCTTTAATGTTACGTGTCATTGTTCCCCACATTGCGCGAGATGTTTTATCTTCTGCATTTTTAGGTGTAACAACAACATGACCATCTTCAATTTTAATATCAACCAAACCAGCGTTTTTAGTATCCAAAGATACTTTCATTTCGCCTTTTTGACCTTTAACGATTACAGCGCTATCTGTTAATTCAACCGATACGCCATTTTTAATTTCTACTGGATATTTTCCTGCACGAGACATAACGATTTCCTTTTATTAGATAACTTTACATAAAACTTCACCGCCGACATTCATCAAGCGCGCTTTGTGATCTGTCATAACACCGTTTGGTGTAGAAACAATTGCAATACCTAACCCGTTCAAAACACGTGGCATTTTTGCAGCACCAGAATATACACGACGACCTGGTTTAGAAACAGTTGTAATTTCTTGAATTGCACCGTTACCATTGACATATTTCAATTCAATAACCAAATTTGAACGTTTTTCATCAACATTTTCTTGGCGAAAATCTGTTATAAAACCTTCATCTTTTAAAACAGTTAAAACTGCAGCACGTATTTTGCTGTTTGGAACGGAAACAAATTCTTTACCTGCATTTTGTCCATTACGGATGCGGGTAATCATATCTCCGATTGGATGTGATAGTGACATATTTTACTCCTTAGTTTGCAAGTTTTACCTTGCTCTTCGACTGCATTGTCCACAGCCTGCTCTTATTTATAATTACCAACTGGATTTACGTACACCTGGTAATTTACCTTCTGATGCCATAGTGCGAACCTGTTGACGGCACAAACCGAACAAGCGGGAGAAACCGCGAGCACGACCAGTGACAGAACAACGATTGTGCAAACGTGTTGGATTTGCGTTGCGTGGCAACTTTGCTAATTTTTTCATAGCATCCATACGTTCTTCTGGGGTTGCATTAACGGACATTTTTGCTTTAATTGATTCACGCTTTTTTGCATATTGCGCAACCAATTTTTCACGTTTCTTTTGTTTGTTTATCAACGCTAATTTAGCCATCTTTATTTCCTTATATTATTTCAAAACCAATGGCAAGCCGATTTTTGTCAGCAATGCACGAGCTTCTTCATCTGTTTTTGCTGTTGTAACAATAACGACATCCATACCACGGATAGCATCAATTTTATCAACAGAAATTTCTGGGAATATCAAATGTTCTTTGATACCGAAAGCATAATTTCCACGACCATCAAATTTAGATTTTGACAATCCACGGAAGTCTTTAACACGTGGCAATGCCACTGTGATTATTTTATCCAAGAAATCATACATTCTTTTACCACGCAAAGTTACTTTTGTTCCAATCGCTTGACCTTCACGTAAACGATATGTAGCAATAGATTTCTTTGCATGTGTGATGATTGATTTTTGTGCTGCAATCGCTGTTAAATCAGCAGCGGCACTATCTAATTTCTTTTTATCAGATACTGCTTCACCAACGCCCATATTCAAAACGATTTTGGACAATTTTGGAACTGCAAACATATTTTTGTACCCGAATTCTTTAACTAATTCAGGAACAATATTTTTTTCATAAATTTCACGCAATCTGCTTTGCATTTTTGTTACCTTTTCGTTATCGATTCCGTAACAGCGGAATCATTTGGTTTAGATTTGTGTTCCAGATTTTTTTGAAACGCGAACCTTTTTGTCACCTTCCATTTTATATCCAGCACGTGTTGCTTTTTTTGTTTTTGGATCAATCAATGCAACATTAGATACATGAATTGGTGCTTCGCGATCAACAATATGACCTGGTTGTTCTTGTGTTGGTTTGATGTGCCATTTATGACGATTAACACCTTCAACCACTACACGGGATTCTGATGGACGTACTTGTAATACTTTACCTTTGACGCCTTTATATTTTCCCGAAATTACTACGACTTCATCGTCTTTTCTAATTTTCATTTTTTCGCCTTTTTGTTGTCAAAAGTATTATATCACTTCTGGTGCCAAAGACACAATTTTTTGAACATCGTATTTACGACGAACTTCACGTGCAATTGGGCCAAAGATACGTGTTCCAATTGGTTCGAAATTGTTTTTATTGATTAAAACAACTGCATTATCATCAAAACGGATAATAGAACCATCTGGACGTTTTACAGGGAATTTTGTTCTAACGATAATAGCACGTTGAACAGTTCCTTTTTGAACTTTACCACGTGGAATGGCATCTTTAATAGCAACAACTATTTTGTCGCCAACTGTTGCATAACGACGATGAGAACCGCCTAAAACTTTGATACACATAGCTTTACGTGCACCAGAGTTATCTGCAACTGTCATAACTGTTTCATTTTGTATCATAACTTTTTTCCTTAATCCTGCAACCAGGGCTGTTCCCCAGTGCTTTGTTACCGGGTTTCGACTGTCTTGAATTTTTCGTATAATGTTTCTGATTCAAGACCTCAAAAAACCCACCAATTTATTAGTCAACATTAACAGTTGTGTCTTTGCTGACCCCAACACGACCTTTTACAATCCAAGATTTTGTCTTAGAGATAGGACGATGTTCTTCAATAGCAACGATTTCACCAACTTTATATTCGTTGTTTTCATCGTGTGCTTTGTATTTTTTATTTTGCTTCACGAATTTGCCGTACAAAGGATGACGAAAACGACGTTCAACTTCTACAACGACAGTTTTGTCATTTGCTGTACTTTTTACAATTCCTTGCAATATGCGTTTTGGCATAACTTTTGTCCTTTGTTATTATTTTCGACTCTTGATTCTACACTAAAAAAATCAAAAGTCAAAGATTTAGTTATTTCGCTGCATTCAACTTTGTTTTTACACGTGCAATTTCACGACGGGTATTACGTAAAACATGTGTTTTTGGCAATTGACCCGCAGCAAGTTGAAAGCGTTGATTCATTTGTTCTTTTTTCAAATCAGCCAATTTACTTTGCAAAGCTTCCTTTGTCAAAGCTTCTTTTTCAGCTGTTTTACTTACTTTCTTTTCTGCCATAATTTCTAACCTTTTGCACTTGTATTATTAGTTTGCTTTGCGTTCTACAATTTTTGTTCTTACTGGCAATTTTGCAGCAGCCAATGCGAATGCTTCTTGTGCGATTTCTGGTTTAACACCATCAACTTCGAACATGATGCGGCCTGGTTTAACACGGCAAATCCAATATTCAACAGCACCTTTACCTTTACCCATACGAACACCACCTGGTTTCGTTGTCACTGGAACATCTGGGAATATACGAATCCATAATTTACCCTGACGTCTCATATGACGAGTTATAGCACGACGTGCTGCTTCTATCTGACGTGCAGTTACACGTTCAGGAGACATTGCTTTCAATCCAAACGATCCAAAAGCCAATTCACTTCCACCTTTTGCAGCTCCGTGAATACGACCTTTTTGCTGTTTGCGAAATTTTGTTTTATTTGGCATTAACATGATTAAAACCTTTGATTTTAATTATTATTTGCTTTTCTTTTCGCTGCTGCCGGCATATTCAGTCGGACGCGCCATTTCGGACGCCAGCTTTTCTTTGTTTACAACATCACCAGTGTAAATCCAAACTTTTACGCCGATAACACCGTATGTTGTTTTGGCCTGAATTGCCGCATAATCAATATCTGCACGTAAAGTGTGCAAAGGAATACGGCCTTCACGGATTTGTTCGCTACGTGCAATTTCTGCACCATTCAAACGACCAGAGCACATAACTTTGATACCCTGAGCACCTGCTTTTTGAGCGTTTTGAACGGCTTTTTTCATAGCACGTTTGAACGAAACACGACCTTCAATTTGTTGTGCAATATTTTGAGCAACCAATTGCGCATTCAAATCTGGGCGACGAACTTCATAGATATTTACAACTACTTGATCGTTTTTAACCAATTTTTTGATATCGTTGCGCAATGTTTCAATATCTGCACCGTTTTTACCAATAATCATACCAGGACGTGATGTGTGGATAGTAACAACTACTTTCTTTGCAAAACGTTCGATAACGACTTTGGCTAATCCTGCTTTCTTTAATTTCTTTTCAACGAATTTACGGATTTTAACATCTTCTGCTAATAATGCTGCATAATCTTTTTTACCAGCAATCCAGCGAGAATCTGTAATCTTGTTGATAAATTCGCGTAATGAAATTGGTGATACTTTTTGTCCCATTTTTATTCACTCCACTTTTATTTTGTTACTTTTTTTGTATTTTTCTTTTCAGGAGCCACACCAGATTCTAAAACAATTGTAAGATTAGAAAATGGTTTCAAAATTGGACGAGCACTTCCACGAGGTCCTGCCATAATACGTTTCATTGTCAAAGCTTTACCACACCAAATTTCTTTGATGAATAAAGATTCTACTGGCAAATTTTTGTTGTGTTCTGCGTTTGCAACAGCAGATAACAATGTTTTCAAAACTTCGTCAGATACGCGTTTTTTAGAAAACTTTAAAACGTCAATAGCACGGTCAACTGGCAAGCCGCGAACCATATCACAAACCAGATTTAATTTCTGGTGGCTGATGCGAATCATTTTATTGAACGCACGAACCTGATTGTCTTTTATTCCATATCTTGTCATAATTATACCCTACCCTTATTTTGCTGCTGCTTTTTTGTTTGCGGCATGGCCTTTGAATGTACGTGTTGGAGCAAATTCACCCAATTTATGTCCAATCATATCTTCTACAATTGAAACTGGGATAAATTTATTTCCATTATGAACATCAAATGTCAAACCAACCATTGGTGGTACAATCGTACTACCGCGAGACCATGTTTTAATAGGTTTATGGTCATCTTTTTCAATAGCCACCGCTACCTTTTTCAAGATAGATGGGTGAACATAAGGACCTTTCCATACTGAACGAGACATTTTACACTCCTATTTATTTCTTCTTTGCCAAATGTCTGCTACGGATAATCATCTTTGCAGTACGTTTATTGCTACGCGTACGATATCCCTTGGCTGGAATACCTGTGCGGGATACAGGTTCATGTCCTTTGGAATGACCATT
>JAGHTM010000148.1 GCA_018065345.1 Candidatus Enterousia merdequi
AACACCTTTGGAAACCAAACATTGTTCAAATGGACGAATATTCAGAAAAATCTGCAAAATTATTAAAAAGTTTTTTTGAAAAACTTCGTAATAAAAATTAAACCAATGAATTTCCAGTCATCTCGGCTGGTTTTTCTATATTCAACAATTTTAATATAGTTGGCGCAACATCAGACAAACCACCATCTTTTGCAACAAATTTTTCTTTTGAAACCATTATAAAATTGACTAAATTTGTTGTATGTGAAGTCAAAGGGACGTCTTGTTCATAATTCCACATTTGTTCTGCATTTCCGTGGTCTGCGATAATTAAAACAGCGCCGTCTAAATCAAGAACCTTTGGAACAATTCTTGATAATTGTTTATCCAGACATTCCATTGCTTTGATTGCGGCAATTTCATTTCCGGTATGTCCAACCATATCGCCATTTGCAAAGTTTAATAACACCACGTCAAATTTAGATAATCTTGGCAACAAAGCATCTGTTATTTCATTTGCAGACATTTCTGGTTTCATATCAAAAGTTGCAACTTTTGGAGAATCTATTAAAACTTTTTCTTCGTTTTTATAATCTATATTGCGTTCTGCATCCATAAAATAAGTTACATGATTGTATTTTTCCGTTTCTGCAATTCTTAATTGAGATTTTCCATTTTCTGCCAAAACATCGCCCAAAGTATTTATTGTTTTTATGTCTGGCAAAAGTGCAGGGCATAATTCATCCAATCCTTCGCCATATTGAGAAAAACATAATATATGGCAGCCAGTTTCAACAACTTTACGCATAATTTGACGTGCGCGATCAGAACGATAATTACAAAACAGAAAACCGTCTTTGGTTGTTATTTGTGTTGTTTTTATGATTGTTGGTTTAATAAATTCGTCATATTCTCCACGCGCGTAAGAATCTTTTAATGCATCATCTATTGTTTGTGCGTGATATTCTGATTCACCTTTGGCAATAGCATCAAAAGCAAGTTGTGTTCTGTCCATGTTATTGTTTCTGTCCATTGTGTAATAACGCCCAGACAAAGTTCCAAAAAATACAGAATTATTTTCAAAATAAATGTTTAATTCAGATTTTATCACATCAATATATTTTTGTGCAGATTGTGGTGGTGTATCACGACCGTCTGCGATAAAATGAATACATACACGAAGTCCAGATTTCAAAACATATTTAATTGCTTTTAATATATCTGTCAAATTAGCATGAACACGACCATCAGACATTAAACCAGCAACATGAACGATACCACCGTCTTGTTTTACAGATTTTATAAAATCATTTAATTGTTTATTAGTATTCAAATCTTCTATTTCAAAACGACGTAAAAATTGGTTTACAATTCGACCAGAGCCAATAGTTATGTGTCCAACTTCTGAATTACCCATAACACCGTCTGGAAGTCCAACAGCATTTCCAGAGGCATTTAATTTAGAATGTGGATATTTATTTAATAATTCATCAAAAAAAGGCATTTTTGCCAAAGCAACAGCATTATGTTGTGTTTTTTCGTTTATGCCAACGCCATCCATTATACATAAAACAATTGGTTTCATATCTTAAATCCTTTCAAAACAGATGTTATCATATAAGTTTTTTGATTGCAAAATAAAAAGAAAAATTGTATATTCAAAAACAAAGGAAGAATTTCTTATAAAATTACATAAGGGGTTTAAGATGGCACGCAAAGCAGGACTTATAAACGAAGTAGACCGTCACATTGCTAAACGTTTACAATTAAGACGTGTTATGCTTGGATTGTCACAATCAGATTTAGCACAAAAATGCGGGGTTAGTTTCCAACAAATCCAAAAATATGAAACTGCGGGCAATCGTATTCCTGCTGCAAGATTATTTGATTTAAGTCAAGCACTTGAAACATCTGTTGCGTTTTTCTTTTCCGGACTGCCAGGAAATTTTCCACCGGAAACGAAAGCAAATCGTTCTATACGTGATTCAGAAGCAAAAGAAAACGCCCCTTTGAGTAAAAATGAATCATTAACACTTATAAACCTTTATTGGGATTTGCCTTCTGATTCGCAACGCGAAATGGTTATGCAAATGTTAAAAACATTAAACGGCCAATAAATATAATCTTATAAAAACAAAATAATTTTTGACAAATCTGCTATTGTTGTTTAGCAGCCTGTTGTAGCATAGAATTACCAGCCTGTTGTAATATGCTGTTTTGAGAATATTTTAGCATTTCTGATGCCATATCAGTATCACGTATTGCGCCATCAGATGTAGCACCATTCATCTTTGCTTTCATTTTTTCTGCCACCGCTAAACCTTGCGCATTATTTAATAATCTATTACTACTTATTTTCGCAACAAAAGTATCTACAGCAGAAGATGTATTGTTAGCATCAGTTGTGTTCAGTACGCATTCTTGAAACTTTTCCATATTAACCAATGACCAACATTGTAATGTAGCTGCTTCTGTTCTGTTGTTACCATATTTTAAGGCATCAGTTCCTAAACGACGCGCATCCTTACATGTACAATCTACATTATCAAAATATTGTCCTACTGGGCATTTAATACATTTACCAAACGAATTATCACCCAAAACAGAACATTTTCCAGATTGAACAGTGTCACCACAAGCCACACAATTATATGACGAATCTAAAGCCTTTGAACCATCTGAACAAATAACAGCTGTACATATTCCATTGATTTGAGTAGTATGCCCTTTACTTTTATTAAAATTTTTCTTATCTTCTGCGGAACAAAATATGTCAGCCCCACAATTTTTTGACGATATTGAACATTTATCATCTTTTGTAAAACCTTGTGCACACAAAACTTTTTTTATACCAGTTGTGGTACTAGAACTCTGCAACCACGTTGTTGCCGGATGGTCACCAACAGCCGACAACAAGATAGGTTCCGCCTCAATGCCATGTTCATTAAATTTTGTTGCACCAACGACTATATTATGAACATAAAAATTATTCACCCAAGTAGCATCTAAAATTGCTATGTATTCAGCAACCCCCATGCGTCCTTTTGACCATTTGATAGAATCGTTTCCTTGATATGGACTACTATTTCTCAATGCGTCTATTGCACTTTTATAATCTGTTGTATTACATGCAGATTCTGTATTTGTTTGATCTTTGCAAGCCAAACCATCCCAACCAGGTTCACAAAACCATGCACATGGCAATCCTGGCCAATTAGGTTGTTGAAACATCATAGGAAAATAAGTGTTAGAAGAGGCCACATGGATTTGAGTTAAACAAAATTCTGCTCCATGTTCTGAAATATTATTTGCAACAAAAGCAATAATTGCCTGGTCATCTTTGTTGTTTTGCGCTGTGTCTCCAGACGTGTCACCACAACATGCAAAACCATCTTTAATTCTAAAATCTCCAAAACCAGAACTTTTATCTTGGATATATGTCGGATTAATCTGAGGATTTCCCCAAATTTGTTTGATAGAATCGGTTACTTTATATGTTAAACCGGAACCAATATTATCATTTGTTAATTCATAATAAGCACCATAAGACATTACTGGTGCTAGGAAACATATAAAAAAACTAAATAACTTATTCATACTAACGCTTCCTTATTTTACATAACAATCACTACCGGTCCAGTACCCACCCAAATCAGAGCATCGCATCCGATACCATTCATTATTTAACAAACATTTATGATTAGACGAATCATATTGTGTAGTTCCCGTCATACCAGGCATACCTGATTGCATCGTACATAACTGTTTAATAGTTGGTATCATACACACACCCCAACCAAATGACTTAGCACCTCTAGTGACATGTTGGACACCTGTGCTTTCTATAGTAAGTGTATATCCGGTTACACCTGTATTAGCGATAGATTTCAAATCACTTCCATTACCAAACACTCTTTCAAGCCACAAAGGAGACACACTTACCAAAGCGTCTGAATCATCAACACTATTGCCATTAGCATCCCAAATAACATTACCTTCTTTACCTGTTGCTAACACTGCTGAACATTCTTTTTGCAGCAAAACACCTAAATTCGTTTTTATATCATCAACAATCTTTTGTACCTTGCCACTAATATCAACGCGCTCTTTAAAATATCCGTCTGTACTATCATCCGCAATAGTATTAGCTGTATCGCTATCAACAAAATCTTGTGCACAAATAGTTTTAGCATACGATTCAAGAGCACCAAATATAGTATTTTTTGTCGCATCGTTATTACTATCACCAGCGTTTCCAACAGCTCTTAATCTGCACCCCCAAGGATACGGATGTTCTGAATCGCCAGAAGCAGGGGCGCACAATTCTTGTGCATATTGTTTTAACCCTTCCTCACAACCTTCTTCTACTTTTACCGCATCAACAGTATCAGCAAAAGCTAACAACGATTGTAATCCACATGTTTTTCCCGACACAGGCGAAATCACCTTTGTTTCATCATTGTACTCACAGCCATCTGGATCCCCGTACAATGCAGCACACGCCATTACTTTACTATAACACATACCACGAGCCGTCACAGCAGCTATTGCCCCAGATGCTTGAGCTGTGGTATCATCGTAATCTAACAATGCTTCCGATTGAGTGTCATAACATTCTTTCATTGTTGATACACAAGAATTTTTAATTTCTTCTATCTTAGCATCTTGTGCTTGGGCAATTTGAATAATAGCAGAACGTTTAAATTCATACCAAACTGTATCTGCTATGCTACGACAAGAATCCAAAGCGGTCGTCGCAAACATTTTTTTGCCTTCCAAGAAATTATCAAAATCTGGATTTGCCTTAACAACATCTGCGTCACCATTTAATATAATTAAAGAATTCAACCCAAATAAAGCCTGAGAATAAATTGGTTCTCCAGTTGAAGGATTAATATACATACCTGTATAATCTAAACATCTTTCATAATCTGGACCACATGCAGTTGGTTGACGTAATGCTGTTTCAACCCTTGATAAACAATCATTTACATCTTGTGAATTATGTGCACGATATTCTTCTAATCTGGCTTCTCTTAAATATTTTTCTGCTGTTCTAATTGTTTCTTCTACGGATGTTTTCTTGGCATTTATGTTCTTTTCGTACGCATTACAATCTTGGGTTATCATTATAGAATATGCAGATTTTGCTAAATTAAACATAGCATCACCGCCACAAGATTCTTGAACAACATTTGAACATTGTTTCATTGCGCTATCATATAACTCTTTGCCTTCTAAATCGGATAAATCTACGCCACTTCCACCAAATATAGAAGAAGAACCGCCACCCCATATATCACCATCAACACCACCAAAGCCACTTATGTCTAATATTCCCAAAGAATTCAAATTATTCTTTTTAGTTTGAGAAGAAGATTTTCCGGACAAAACATCACCAATACTATCTAGTAATTTTTGTGACGCACTGGTATCTTTTTTGATTGCTTCTTCACCAGCAGTAGCTGTGTACATTGCATTAACTTCTGCAGCAGATTTATCAACAGCGTTCAAATTGTTATCTTGGAATTCTGCCAATAAAGCCAACGCAGAATCTAATCTGTCAGATGTGTCACGAAAATCTGTAAATCTGTCACTGCAATAACATCTTCTGTATGTATCATTAGCATTTGCACAAAGTTGATCCATACATGTTGCATAGGCATCACGACAATTTGCATATCCTGCACCCATTTTTGTCACATCGTTAAAAACAGCAGTTGCACGAGATGTTCCAGCACGAGAGAATTTTGCACCAGATTTTACAATTGTTTTTGATGTTCCAGAACGAGCAAAAGTAGGTTTTGTCGCAGACCTTGAGACAGAAGAACTTTTAACAACTGGACGCGCAGAACGAACTGTTGCGGCACGGGTCGTAGCAGGGCGAGCAGTTACAACAGTACGACTTTTACGTGAATTTGCAGATGTTGAACGCGCAATTACAGACGTTGCAGAACGACGTATCGCAGCATTCGTAACAGAATCAGAATTACGTGCATTATTTTGAACTGTTGCACGTGGATTTTGTTGTTGCACAGCAAAAGCCAAGGTTGGTATAACCGTTGCAACTATCGCTATTCTAAAAAAGTTTTTGATAAACCCAACCAATTTTTATTCTCTCTTTGAGTTATTTTAACATTTTTTACAACACTAATGCAAGAACTTATTCTATACAACAATTAACTGCCTTTCTAACCCATGCACCAAGTTTTTTTACACTTGATATTTTTCCTTCATCTTTTGTTATTTTTACTGATTTTTTTTCTTCTTTTTTTTCAGAACAAACTTCTTTTGCACCGTCATAAAAAGCAGGAACAGATTCTTGAACACCATCTAAATCTATTAAATGCATATTTAATCCCCAGAACAAAGAATATAAATCATATGCTTTTTCAAACATTTCGTATGCTTCTTTCTTTTTGCCTGCACCAATTGCTTTTGTGCCAACTTCATAAATACGCATAGATGCGGCCAACAAATGTTTAGAAATACACCAAACTTCGCCATCTTCACCACTGGATTTTTTAACAATACGTTCCATTAATTCTTTGCGCATAGAACGAACTGTATTTATCAAATCATAAAAACCAACTTTACCTGTTTTTGCGCCACTAAAAAAGAAATGTTCTTCCAAAGACACCAA
>JAGHTM010000038.1 GCA_018065345.1 Candidatus Enterousia merdequi
GTTGTTAAATCTGTATCTACGTCTGCTTCAAAAGATACCAATACAAACAGTGCTAATACAAATGACGCACGTATATCTCTTGGAAAATATTTGAAAAGTACAAATGTGGTAAGACAAAATGCAGAACAAGCAGCGTACGAAGATGCGCATATGACTGCAAATGATATGCTTATTTTACGCGATAAAGTAGAAACTGCACAAAATGATTTAGATGGTATGAAACAAGATATGCAAGGTCATATTGAAAATCAAGATGTGCATGTGACAACAGGAGATAAAGAAAACTGGAATGCTAAACAGGATGCTTTAGAAGCAGGGGAAGGTGTAGTAATAGAAAAAAATGAAGAAGGGTTTAATGTAATAAGTTCTGTTATGAAAATACCTGTGGGTTCAGAAACAGCACCACGAACAGCGCCTATATGGATTGAATAAAAAATCGGCAATATGCCGATTTTTTTATACTAATGTAATTATCAATAAACCAAGTAGGGCAAAAATAATAGCACCAAGTATTAGTTGCCATGAATATTTTTTTACAATTGTATTTGCTTGTTCTTGGAAACGCCAAAGTAAAAATGCTATCAATCCAAAACGACCAGTTCTGAATATTGCGGAAACGCCCAAAAATAACATGATATTATAATCTAAGAAACCAGCACATATTGCTAGTAATTTATACGGTATAGGTGTTATGGCTGTTGCAATTATTATTAAAATACCATATTTAGTAAATAAAGTTTTTGTCAGTTCAAATTTTTCTAAACTTGCAAAATGTTCAATAAGCCAAATTCCAACAGTGTCAAATAACCAATACCCAATTAAATATGCAATTGCACCACCGATGATAGAACCAAGTGCAGCAGCAATAGTTATAGGAACTGCGCGTTTTTTGTTTGCGATGATAGCAGGTGTCATAAAAACTTCTGGTGGAATAAATAAAAATATAGATTCAAATACGGTCATTATAAAAACGACCCATGAATACCATGGTTTTTCAGATTTTTCTAATATCTTGGATACAAGTTTCATGATGCTATCATAAAATAATCAAGTTTTTTGTTCAAGTAATATAATAATTTTCTTGTTTTTTTATATATACCAGTGTATTATTGCCGCAAATATGTGTCGTGCTAAAGGGATAATTTATGATAAAAAAACAAGTAAATTCTAATAGAAGTGAAAAAATTGCAAGCAAAGTACAAACTTTGGTGGCAGAAATTTTACAACATGATTTCTTTGATGATGATTTAATCAAAGGTGTTTCTTTGGTCGGTGCTGAAGCACATGGTGGTATGCAATTTGTTAAATTATTTTTTTATGCACGTGAAAAACAGGAAGCAACACAAAAACGTCTTGATGAAATAACTAAAATGGTTCGATTCGCTTTGGCACAAAAAATAGATCAAAAATATGTTCCAGAAATTCGATTTGTTTATGATGATACTTTGGAACGTGCAGACAGAATAGAAGAATTATTAAATAATATTGATAAATAGTAATTGGTGAGGAAAGGAATGAAACAAAGCCATATAAGAAATTTCTCAATTGTAGCACACATTGACCATGGTAAATCAACTTTGTCAGACAGGTTGATTGAATATACTGGTGGTCTTGAATCTCGTGAAATGAAAGAACAGATTCTTGATTCTATGGATATTGAACGTGAACGTGGAATTACAATCAAAGCACAAACAGTGCGTTTGAATTATACTGCTAAAAATGGCGAAACTTACCAATTAAATTTAATGGATACCCCAGGCCATGTTGATTTTTCTTATGAGGTATCACGAAGTTTGGCTGCATGTGAAGGTGCGATAGTTTTGGTAGATGCAACCCAAGGAGTTCAAGCACAAACATTGGCAAATTCTTATCTTGCGCTGGATAACGATTTGGAAATGTTGCCTGTATTAAACAAGATAGATTTGCCATCAAGTGATGTTGAGGGGACGCGTGAACAAATTGCAGATGTTATTGGTATGGATGCATCAGATGCTTTATGTGTTTCTGGAAAAACAGGGGCAGGGGTTCCAGAATTATTAGAAGAAATTGTTAATAAATTGCCTGCACCAAATGGTGATGAAAATGCACCGACTCGTGCTTTGTTGGTTGATTCTTGGTACGATTCGTATCTTGGGGTTGTTGTTTTGGTTCGTGTTGTTGACGGCAAATTGCAACGTAATCAAAAAATAAAATTTGTTGCCACAGGTGCAGAATATGTTATTGAAAAAATTGGATATTTTACACCAAAAATGGAAAATACAGACTGTTTAAATACTGGCGAAATAGGTTTTATTATTACAGGTATGAAAACAATTCATGATTGTAAAGTAGGGGATACTATTTGTGATGCAAAAAATGAAGTTGAAATGTTGCCTGGGTTTAAACCATCTGTTCCAGTAGTGTTTTCGTCTTTCTTTCCTGTAGAAGCAAATGATTATCCAGATTTACGTGAAGGTGCTGAAAAATTAGCATTAAATGATGCTTCGTTTGTATTCACAACAGAAAAATCTTCGGCGCTTGGGTTTGGATTACGTTGTGGTTTCCTTGGGTTATTACATATGGAAATCATAAGCGAAAGATTGAATCGTGAATTTAATTTATCTTTGATAAACACTGTTCCAAGTGTGTTATATAAAATTCATTTGCGAGATGGTTCTACCATAGATTTGGAAAACCCTGCAGATATGCCAGATATAACACGTATAGAATCTATAGAAGAACCATGGGTTCGTGCAACAATAATGATGCCAGATAAATATCTTGGGGCAATAATGGAATTGTGTGCTTCTCGTCGTGGTGTTCAAGAAAATATTTCTTATGTTGGTAATCGTGCGGTGTTAGTATATCAATTACCTTTGTCTGAAATAGTGTTTGATTTTTATGACAGGGTTAAATCTTTATCGTCTGGATATGCATCTTTTGATTATGTTTTATATGATTATCGTATTTCTGATTTGGTAAAAGTTTCTATATTGGTCAATGATGAAAATGTAGAACCTTTATCTTTTTTATGTCATCGTTCTGCTGCAGAAAAACGTGGACGTCAAATTGTTGAAAAGTTAAAAGATTTAATACCTCGTCATCAATTCAAAATACCATTACAGGCAGCTATTGGTGGCAAGATAATCGCACGTGAAACGATTGCAGCATACCGTAAAGATGTTACCGCAAAATGTTATGGTGGTGATATTACACGTAAAAGAAAATTACTGGAAAAGCAGAAAGAAGGTAAAAAACGTTTGCGTACTTTTGGAAATGTAGAAATACCTCAAACTGCTTTTATAAATGCGTTAAAGGTTAGTGATTAAAAAAAGGCTTTATTATGGCACATCAATTTTTCTTTAATCCATATATACTTGATAGTCTTCCTGCACCTCAGGTTGGTTTTGATGTTGTCCAAGATTTATCAGAACCAAGATTGCGTATGTACATAACACAACGTGGTGTAAAAAGTTTCTTTGTTCGTAAACGTATAAATGGTCGCGACAAACGTATTATTATTGGAAAATATCCTGATGTAGATATAGAAACGGCTCGTGAGAAAGTTAATGAAGTATTAGACGAGGCAACAAAAAAAATACCAACTAAAAGAAAAAAAATTTCTTTTACAAATTTTATAGATTTATATCTTAAACAAAAAGTTCGTCGTGGTGAAGATTCTTTGAATAAATTAAAACGCGCGATAAAATTACATTTTAAAGATTTATTAGATAAAAATATTCAAGATATAACAGATAAAGACTTGAAAAAAACACTGGATAACATAGATGGGCGTGCAATGGCTGCGCGTATGCAAGAATTATTACAAAGTATTTTTAATTATGCTGTTGAGATGGGGTATGTTAAAAATAATCCAACTGAAAATATTGAACGCATAAGTGTTATAAGACGGCAAAGAAAATTAAACAAGTTTGATTTGCAAAAATTATTTTCTGTAATAAAAAAAGAAAAAGATATAAATATGCGTTCGGCATTTTTGATGTTGATTTATGGATTTGCTCCAAAAACAAAAATATTCAAAATGCGCTGGGAAGATTTAGATTTTAATCATGATTTATGGTTAGATATGCCTTTGTCTGGTCGTGCTGTTTTGTTATTACAAGATTTACCTCAAGATTGTGAGTGGGTGTTTATGGGACGAGGAAAATTCCATTTAACAGATCCTCGTGTTGCATGGAAACGTGTTGTGACTAAAGCTGGAATACCAGATGTGACAATGGATGATGTACATAAATTTTTAATGCGTGCATTAGTTTGGAACCCAGATAAAGATAATCTTCGTGATAATATGAACGATTTGTTATCTGATTTGTTCGCATAATATACTTTTGTATAAAAGTCAATAGTTTGTTATAATTTGTTATAATTCCTTGACACATTGTTTATAAAATGATATTTTGTAAAGAAAGGCGCCGTGGTAACATGGGCTTACAAGATTAACCAAAACAAAGGATAAAAAATGTCTACTTTTGAAAAAGTTAAAAAAATTGTATGTGATAAATTGGGTGTTGATGAATCTAAAGTTACAGAATCTGCTTCTTTCGTAAATGACTTGGGTGCTGATTCTTTGGATGTAGTAGAATTTGTTATGGAAGTTGAAAAAGAATTCAAAATTTCAATTCCTGATGAAGAAGCAACAAAATTGGTAACTGTTGGCGATGCTGTTAAATACATCGAAGCAAATGCAAAATAATTTTATTGCTTTTAATGTTATTCAAATGTCGCCTTTTTGGCGACATTTTTTATGTGTTGATTTGGAAAATATTTTATTGTATGATTTGCCCAGTAAATAAAGAAGAAAGGGGAATTTTTATGAAAAAAGTTGTTATCACTGGTATGGGTATAGTGTCTCCTGTTGGAACTGGAATAGATTATGCTTGGAAGAATATCTTAAATGGTAAAAGTGGTATTAGCAAAATCACAGATTTTGATACAGAAGGTATATCTTCTAAAATTGCTGGTGTCCCACATCGTGGAAATGAAGATGGAGATTTTAATCCGGATACAGTTATTGAACCACGTGAACAACGTAAAATGGATAATACAATTATTTATGGTTTGGTTGCTGCAGAAGAAGCAATTAAAGATGCTGGTTTGAATGATTATAATGGTGATAAAGAACGTGTTGGTGTTTCTGTTGGAAGTGGTATCGGTGGTTTATCAACAATTGCTGCAACTAATAAAGATGTTGTGGAAAATGGTCCACGTTTTGTAAGTCCTTTCTTTGTTCCAAAAAGTATTATAAATATGACTTCTGGATACATTTCAATTAAATATGGTTTTGCTGGACCAAATATTTCTATGGCAACTGCGTGTGCTACTGGTTCTCATTCTATTGGTGAAGCAGCAGAAATCATTAAACGTGGTGATGCTGATATTATGGTATGTGGTGGAACAGAAGCGGCTGTATGTCAACTTGGAATGATAGGCTTTTCAGCAATGCGTGCTTTAAGTACAAGAAATGATGAACCAGAACAGGCCTCCCGTCCATGGGATGTTGATCGTGACGGTTTTGTTATGGGTGAAGGTGCTGGTATTTTGGTTTTAGAAGAATATGAACATGCAATTAAACGTGGTGCAAAAATATATGCAGAAGTTGCTGGTTTTGGAATGAGCGCGGATGCACATCATATTACAGCACCTGCACCAGAAGGTGTTGGTGGAAAACGTGCTATGATGATTGCGTTAGATAAAGCAGGCTTGAAACCAGAAGATGTTGATTATATAAATGCACATGGAACATCAACAGGTCTTGGTGATGTTGGTGAATTGATTGCGGTCAAAGAATTATTTGGAAATGGAAAAACATGTATGTCTTCTACAAAGTCTATGACAGGACATTTGTTAGGGGCAGCTGGTGCAATAGAAGCAATATTCTGTGCTTTGGCAATTCGTGATAATATTGTGCCACCAACAATCAATTTGGAAAATCCTATTGAGGAAGTTGGAGATTTTAATCTAGTTCCAAATAAGGCGCAAAAACGTTCTGTTGATGTAGCTTTAAGTAATTCGTTTGGTTTTGGGGGGACAAACGCCAGTTTAATTTTAAAACGAGTTAAATAAAGGTGTAAAATAAATGCCAGATTATAAATATATTTCATTGGAAGAAACCAAAAACAAAGTTGAATCATTTCTTAAACAACCAAACAAATATGTAATGCGTGTGTTTCATGAAGATACATATTCTATCTATGATACTAATAAAAAAACGATTTGTATGGCGACTAAATCCACAAATCCGAATTTAGAAACAAAATATAATGTAATGATAGATGATATGGCTACACCAAAAATGTTTGTTATGCAAAAATGTGATTTTGGTGATAACAGATATTGTAAAAAAATATACGATTTAATGAATCAAGAATATACAATTGGTGGTTCTTTGCCGATAAAACCAAAAAAAGAACTTTTGCGTTCACAAATTAAATCAGTGTTTGAAGTTCAAGATGCACAAAAACAACGCAAAGATTTAATATCATTGTTGTCAAAATTGATATCATACAGATGTCCAATGTCTGTTATTAAACGTGATTTTTATACATTTTATAGTGTTGATAAGAAAAACAGTCAAAATTTTATAGATATGCTTGATGCTGCTGGAACATTTTATGTTTATCATACGTTAAATGGAAAAATGATTGCATATGTTGATGCTGAAAATAGCAGTTATGGGTTATCGCCTATGACAGCATCTGCACAAGCGTTGGTAAAAAAATTACAACAGTATTCAAAACAACAACAAAGATAAGTTTTCGGGGCATAGCTCAGTCTGGTAGAGCGCTACGTTCGGGACGTAGAGGTCGCAGGTTCGAATCTTGTTGCCCCGACCATAAAAAATTCAAACCATCGCAAGATGGTTTTAATTTTTTACAGTGGGTATAAAGATTAGATGCCTTAATCATTGTGGAACAATGATAGGTTCGGGACGGAGCGAAGCGGAGTGAAAGGGGCCCACGTTCTGGTAAGGACGTGGGAATTACAATCTTGTTGCCCCGACCATAAAAAATTCAAACCATCGCAAGATGGTTTTTATTTTTTATTTTGTATAAAGTAAAAAAATAGATATATTAAATAATAAATTCGCTTTTTGGAAAAAGTTAGGTTATAATTGCTTTTATGAAAAAAATATCTAAAAAACAATTAAGAGTTATCAAAGATTGGGTAAAATTTGCGCTGGCTATATTATGCGTAATATTTTTTGTTGTTTATTTTATATTTAATTTATGGTCTCCATTAAAAGAAGATGCTTATATGATTGTAAAGCCAGGAACTTCTGTAAGTTCAGTTACAAATTATATGCTTAAAAACAATATAATAAAATCTGGAGATTTGTTTTATTTTTCAATTCAAATGAATGGTGGAAAAATAATGGCTGGTGAATACGAGATACCACGTGGGGCAGGGGTGTGGACAATCGCTTCAATGCTCGCAAATGGTCGTATTGCAACTACTGTGGTTACTATTCCAGAGGGTTTTACAATTAAACAAACTAAAAATTTGCTGATGAATATTACGACTTTGACAGGTGAAGTTGATTGTGATAAACAAATCCCAATATGTAATTTGCGAGATGGAGACATTTTTCCAGATACTTATCGTATTGCACGGGGTATGTCAAGATTGGCTGTTTTAGAATTAGCGCATAAAAAAATGCAGGAAGTAAAAAATTCTTTTGAAGGTGTTGTATATCCAACCCCATTGAAAGATTGGAATGATGTTATGGTTTTGGCTTCTATTGTTCAAAAAGAAACACCGTTAAAACGTGAAATGCCAATTGTGGCTGGGGTATATTTGAATAGGTTGAACACAAATATGCGCCTTCAAGCATGTCCAACGGTTATTTATGCGTTGACTGATTTTGAAGGTAATATGCACGGTGAATCTTTGCTTTCAGAACATTTGAAAATAGATAGCCCTTATAATACATATATTCATAAAGGTTTACCGCCATATCCGATTGCCAATGTTGGTGTGGATGCTATACGCGCAGTGTTAAACCCGTCAAAGACAGATTATTTATTTTTTGTTGCAGACGGACGGGGTGGACACAAATTCTCTAAAACTTACGATGAACATCAGAAATATCATGAAAAATGGCGTGAAATTAAGAAAAATTTGAATAAATAAAAAAAATAAAACCAAATTCTTTACAATTATATCACTTAATTTTCATTTTACCTAGAACTTTATTTTTTATTCATAAGCTTGCAGTTTAGTGTCTTTTATGAGACAATATTCTTATCAGGACAAATAACCTGATATATGTTTAACCGAAAGAAAGGATAAAATATGAAAAAAATTGCTTTAACTTCTTTATTGGCTGTATTTGCTGTTTCTGGCGCACACGCTGCAACAGATTATTTTGTTGGTGGCAGTTTTGCTTTTTTGACTAATGAAGAACATACTTCAACATTTGGAGTAGTTCCAGAATTTGGTTGGAAATATAATGATAAATGGGATTTTGGTGTAAAAGCCGGTTTTGCGCGTGAGCATGAAGAAGATGAAAATATTTATACGTATGGCGCAGGTGTTTTTGCGCGTTATAATGTTGTTCAATTTGGAGATTTCAAAGTATTGGTAAGAGGAGATGCAGATATTGAATTCAGTACATATGATAAGGATGATTTTGATGCAGAAACATTCACAAGTATAGGATTTTCTGTTGCGCCTATGGTGACTTATGATATTTCTGAATCATTTACATTATATGCAAAATTGAATTTCTTGAGTGTAGATGCTCGTTATAATTTTAAACATGATAGTGATTATATGTCGCGAGATAAAAATTGGAATGTTGAAGTGTTGGGGGATTCTGATAATGTTGCAAATACAGAAGACTTCCAAATCGGGTTTACTTATAATTTCTAATGATTGTATAAATCTGAAAATAACCCGACCGTCTGGTCGGGTTTTTATTTGGTATATTTTATTGTTTTGACGCGATTTTTGTTTGTCAAATAATTTTGCTTTCAAAGTATAGGTTTTTAGCGATTTTTTAATAAATCAATAAGAGTTTTTTCTTGACAATTCGTGGGGTATGGTTATAATAAATGTGCTTTCTGTGTAATTAAGGAAAGTAAGAAACACATAAATCTGCATGTTTTGCAGGATTTATAATCACGCCAAGGCGTTGAAATAAGTCTGCTTGCGGGTTTTGTATGGAAAAAAAGAGAAATAAAAAAACAAAGAGAAATTTAATGCCAACAGTAAATCAACTGATT
>JAGHTM010000059.1 GCA_018065345.1 Candidatus Enterousia merdequi
CAAACAATTATTGAAAATCCGGCTAAAATGATATAAAATATTACCAGATGCACCCATAGCACAACTGGATAATGCGTTGCCCTCCGAAGGCAGAGATTACAGGTTCGACTCCTGTTGGGTGCGCCAAAAAAAAGGAAGAAAGATTTTTATAAACCGCACACCTAAAAGATTCACTACAAATAAAGATTTATCTTTATTAGCAATGAATTTACGGGTGTGCAAATGTTAAACACTTAAAAAGGATTTTATATGATAAAACTGAAAAAAACTAAAAAAACAGAAACAAAAGAAAAAGAATTAAAAAAGCCGGCAAAAATAGCCGATAAACCTGCTCACGAAAGCGATAAAAACGATGATAAAATGTACTTTTTTGCACTTGGTGGTTTGGAACACGTTGGACAAAACATGTACGTTTATAAATATCGTGGTAAATATTTAATTGTCGATTGTGGTATGGGTTTTTTGGAAGAAGAAATTGGTGCTGGCGATGTTCAATATTGTGATACTACATGGCTTGAAAAACACAAAAAAGATGTTGTTGCTTTTGTTATCACTCATGGTCACGAAGACCATATTGGTGCATTAAAATTCATCTGGCCAAAGTTCAGAAAGCCAATCTATTGTACAAGATTCCCTGCAGAAATCTTACGCAGAACATTTGATGGTATTGAAATGGATTACAATCCAAAGAAAGATATCATTGAATTTGATTATCATGGTGCAGAATTAAAGTTAGAACCATTTACAGTTGAAACTTTCCATGTTTCACACTCTATTCCAGAAGCACAAATGTTGATTATTAAAACACCTGCTGGAAAAATATTACATACTGGGGATTGGACCTTTAACGATGCAAACCCTATTGAAGATTCAACAAATTATACGCGTCTTGCAGAAATTGGCTCTGACCCAAAATTGTTAGCATGCGTTTGTGATTCAACATCTGCACAACGTCAAGAAGTTCAAACAACAGAAATTCAAGTTCGTGAAACTTTGGCAGAAATTATGCGCAAAGCACCTGGGCGTGTTATTGTGACTGGCTATTCACGCAGTTTAGCAAGAATTAAAATGTTTTCTGAAGCCGCTCGTTCCGCAGGTCGTGTCGCTTGTATCAAAGAACGCAGTAATCCAAATCCTGTACCATATGTTGGATTGCCAGAATTCCGTGAAATCGGTATAGATTACGGTTATATTGGTAAAGACGATGTTTATACTTTTGATGAAATCAAAGATTTGCCTGCCGAAAAACAAGCAATTTTCTTGACCGGTTCCCAAGGTGAAAAATTTGCTATGCTTACGCGTCTTTGCAACGGTCATGTAAAAGAAATGAAACTTATGCCAACTGATACTGTTGTATTCAGCGCTATTATCATTCCAGGCCGCGAACAAGATGTTTCATATTTGTATAACAAACTGGCACGTATGGGCGTTAAAACATACACTATATTTGATACAAATCATTTACATGCTTCCGGTCATGCTGGCCGTCCAGAATTTGAAAGATTTTATGATATGGTTCATCCACAGGTTTCTATTCCAATGCACGGTGAATACATATCTGAAATGTTAAACGGCAAAATGGCTATGGAACGCGGTGGCGCTAAACATATGATGATTGTTCATAATGGCGACATTATTGCATTGAAAGACGGCACCGAACCTTACGTTTGTGAATCCATACAAACAGGATTCGTTGTTATGGAAGGTGAAACAGAACGCAGTGCAGATGACCAAGTATATAAAAACCGTAAAAAAATTGCATCAAACGGTGCGATATTCGTCACATTACCAATTGACAAACGCGGCTTTTTGAAAGGCGTTCCAGAAGTTTCAAGTGCCGGAATATTTGAATCTGACGAAACAGGATTTATGAAACGTCAAATTCAAATTGAAATCACACAAGCAATTGATAAATTGACTAAAACAGAACGCAAGAACCACGATAATCTACACAAAGCGGTTCAAGTCGCAGGGAACAAAGTTGTTCGTGCATCACTTGGTGCAGACAAAAAACCTCAATACAGCGTTCATTTTGTGTTGAAATAAAATAATAAAAAGCCGCCATAAATTGGCGGTTTTTTCTTGCATTTTATAAAAAAACAATATAGAATATGCCTTGCTGAATAACCAGAACTGAATAATCGATGGTGTCTTTTGGTCCCAAAGAGATAAGGATTCTGTGAAATGTTCGGCACAATAAAAACCAAAATAAAAGGAAAAAATTATGGCAAGAGCTGGTGCAAAACGTAGCACACGTAAATTAAAGATTGGACGTTCTTTGGGCGTAAATCTTTGGGGTCAAGCAAAATCCCCTTTTAACAAAAGAAAATATAAACCTGGCCAACATGGTCCAACATCTCGTGGTTCTTCATCATCTGATTATGCAAAACAGATGCGTGCAAAACAAACATTAAAGGGATATTATGGAAACATTGGCGAAAAGAAATTCCACGCTTACTATGCAGAAGCCGAAAATATGAAAGGTGACGCACCTGAAAATTTAATCGGTTTATTGGAAAGACGTTTAGACGCTGTTGTATATCGTTCTAAATTGGCTCCAACAGTATTCTCTGCTCGTCAATTAGTAAGCCACGGTCATATCTATGTAAATGGCAAACGTGTTAAAATTGCTTCTTATCGTGTAAATCCAGGTGATGTTATCACTGTAAGCGAAAAAGCAAAACAAATGCCTTTGGTCGTATTGGCTTTGGAATCCGGCGAACGCAACTTCCCAGATTACATTTCCGTTGACAGTGCTGCATTTTCTGCAACATTTGTTCGCGTACCTGCATTTGAAGACGTTCCATATCCTGTTCAAATGAACCCAGAATTGGTCGTTGAATTCTATTCTCGTTAATAGATATGTATGTATTAAAAAAGGCCCACTTTTTGTGGGTCTTTTTATTGCTTTTTTTATATTGTTGTGCTAGCATTATTATTAAATAAAAGGCATAAGTTATGGATGATAAAATTGTTTTAACTGGGATAAAACCTACTGGAACACCACATATTGGAAATTATATTGGTGCATTAAAACCATTGATTGAATTATCACAAAATCATAAAACTTTTATGTTTATTGCTGATTTGCACGCATTAAACGCTATCCATGATGCCAAAGAAATTAAACAGCATACTTATGAAATTGCTGCACTGATGATTGCGATGGGATTAAATCTAGATAACGCTGTGTTCTTTCGTCAATCTGATATAGATGAAATTTATAAATTGTCTGAATTTTTAATGAATGTTACACCAAAAGGCTTGATGAATCGCGCCCATTCTTACAAAGCAATGGTTGAAAAAAATACCGAAGCCAACATTGATATAGATTCTGGGGTAAATATGGGATTGTACACATACCCTATTTTGATGGCTGCTGATATTTTATTATACAAATCAGATATTGTACCGGTTGGCAAAGACCAAAAACAACATGTTGAATTTGCTCGTGATATTGCCGGATATTTTAACAATACTTATGGTGAAACTTTCAAATTACCAGAACCTGTGATAAGTGAATCTGGTGGTGTTCTTCCTGGACTTGATGGTCGAAAGATGAGTAAGTCTTACGACAATACGATTCCTTTATTTGCACCAGAATCTGAATTAAAGAAAAAAATTATGCGTATCATCACAGATTCTAAAACTCCAGAAGAATCAAAAGACCCAGATACATCTACTATATTCCAAATTTATACACATTTCGCAAACGATAAAGAAATTGCAGATTTTCGCAAAATGTTTGTTGATGGTGGTATGGGATACGGCACTGCTAAAAACATATTGTTTGAAAAAATCAATTCTGTATTAAAAGAACCACGCGAAAAATACGATTATTTAATGCAACATACTAACGAAATAGATGCTGTATTAAATGACGGTGCCAATCGCGCAAGAAGGGTCGCAGAAAAGGTTATTGAAAAAGTAAAAAAGAAAATGTTGGGGTAAAAAAACGAAACAAGCGAGAGAGAATAAAATGAAAAAATCTATTATTTGGATAATATCTGTTATTGGTATGGGTGCTGTAATGGCACTTGGTTTTAACATACTAACAAAAACAAAAAATGTTCGCACGATAAATGTTAGTGGTGAATGTTTAACTTCTGCACCAAAAGATAGAACAGCAATAACTTTGCGCGTAACAACTTTGGATAAAAACGCTGCTGTGTCTATGAAAATGGCAACAGAACAAATGGCATCTATTACTGATTATTTGAAAACAATAGATGTTAAAATGCAAACTACTGAATTTAATTCATACGAAAAAACAGAGTGGGATCACGAAAGTCAAAAATCTATCGTATTGGGCATTGAAACAAGAATTGCTATAGAAGTTTCTGCAAAAGACCCAGAAATTATTGAATCTGTATTAAATAAATATGCCGGAACAGACAATGTTTTCACAGAAAACTTACGTATGTTCACAAGCAGTGAAACATTAAAACCAGCACTTGATAAATGCCTTGGCGCTGCTGTTGATGATGCACGCACACGTGCAAATGCGTTGGTTGCAACAAACGGATTAAAGGCGGGTAAATTATTATCTGTATCTTATGACAATGTATCTTATAACGAAAGACCATATGCAAACTATCGTGCTATGGGTGCAAAATTAGCAACGATGGATGAAGCATCCGCTGTCAGCACAAGTGGTTCTATTGTTGGCAAAGACACAGAAATCACAGTTAATGTATCTGCAACTTTTGAAATAAAATGAATGAAATAATAAGCGAATTTTCAGATTATTTATTGAATACGAAAAATTATTCAATGCATACTGCAACTGCTTACACAAATGACATTCATGATTTTATAAATTTCTTTAAACGTTTTAATGACGGTTCTGTTGAATTACAAGATATTGCTAATGTTGATACATTTGCTTTTCGTGCTTGGCTGGCAGATCGTGCAAAACGTGAATTGACACACAAATCAACTGCGCGCGCTTTGTCATCTTTGCGAACATTTTATAAATGGTTATCAAAACACAAAAACATTCAAAACGAAGCGATTGGTTTAATATCTTCACCAAAAGTTCCACGCAAATTATCAAAAGCAATTGAAACTACAGATGTCGCTGATATGCATGATGCTATTCGTGCGATAGATAATAACGAACCATGGATTGCCGCACGCGATTGGGCTTTGGTAGTATTGATATTTGGATGCGGTTTGCGTATAAGCGAAGCATTATCATTAAAAAATATAGAT